>NZ_JBMULM010000004.1:0-255276 GCF_049537595.1 Fictibacillus nanhaiensis | reverse complement strand
TGAACTGTATCCCGAATAATGGACACTTATAAAAAGTCCGTTATTCGGGATTTTTTGTGTTCTTTAACAAGAAACCCGTTATAATCAAACCAAACAGGGAGAACGGGGAATCCACATTGAGTAAAATTATCTATAACGAACTTCAAAGAAAACAACTTGAAAACAATCCAAATGTAAGCCATGTTTCAGATCGTTCTATCAGCTATAAACCCGAGTTTAAGGTTCAAGCTGTAAAAGAATATTTACAAGGAAAATTACCAATGGAAATTTTTATAGATCATGGTTTTGATATCGAGATGATTGGAGTCGATAAACCACAAGCTTGTTTAAAACGCTGGAGGTACTCGTTTGAAGCGCATGGTGAGGATGGATTTTACACGGAGCGTCGTGGAAAAGGCAGTACAGGACGTCCTTCTTCGAAGGAACCAACCTTAGAAGAAAAATTAAAGAAAGCAGAAGCTCGAAATGCTTTCCTTGAAATGGAGATCGACTTCTTAAAAAAGCTCAAGGAACTAGAAAGGCAGGCGAAAAAGAAGTAACTACATCTGAGAAGTATCAGCTCATCAATGAAACGATCCGAAAACACAACCTTAAACGCCATGTCTCCCATCTCTGTGAAATAGCTGGTGTAAAACGAAAGAGCTATTATGCCTGGCTAAAAGCAGAGCCAAAGCGCCTTGAACGAGAAACAAAAGATCAAGAGGATTATCAACTCATTAAGCAGATTCATGACAGTAAAAAAGAAAAGCTCGGCGGACGCGTAATAAAGATGCGTCTAGAAAATATCTATGATGTTAAAATGAATCTCAAAAAAATATATAGAATTAAAACAAAATTTAATCTTGAAACAAAAATACGCAGGAAAAATCCTTATAGGAAATTAGCAAAGGCTACACAAGAACATAGAACGTGCCCGAACATCCTGAATCGAAACTTTGTCCAGTCTAGACCTGGAATGGCTTTACTCACAGATATTACGTATTTATATTTGGAGGACAGTTCAAAGGTTTATTTATCTTGCGTAAAAGACAGTACAACCAGAGAGATATTAGCGTACTCTCTTTCAACATCACTAAGCATGGGGATTGTTTATCGAACACTAGAAAAATTAATGGACTCTTTGGACGGGAATGTTTATCCTGGTGCAATTCTTCATTCCGATCAAGGTTTCCATTACACACATCCTGAATTTCAAAAACGAGTAAAAGGATTAGGATTTACACAATCCATGTCAAGGAGAGGGAATTGTTTGGATAACGCCCCTATGGAATCATTCTTTGGGCACTTTAAAGACGAAGTAGATGTCGAATGTAAAACGGTCGCTGAATTAAGGTACAAAGTAGAGGAATACATAGAATATTACAATACAGAAAGATATCAATGGACATTAAGCAGAATGACCCCGGAACAATTCCGAGGTCATCTAATAGCTGCTTAAATGGTCTTTTTATAAACTGTCTAATTTTAAGGGAACAGTTCACCTTTATTTTAAGGGGCAGCCGGTCTTTTTGTGTTTTATTTATTTTGTTATCTTTTATAAATTCTTCATTGCAAAGTTGATTGTAGCGCAAGGTTGCTGACTCCTACGGGACGAGCGGTCAGGTGGAGACTCCTAAAGGCGCAAAGCGGCAGTCGGAAAAGTGGAAGTGACTCGTTCAGCCCCGACAAGCAAAAGGTAAATGGGCGAGGACGGCGCACTTTGCCTTCTTGACCGTTTACCTTTTGACCTCGAGGGGCTAGTCACTGCAACTAGACAGGAGGCTCACCGTTCGCCCCGTGGATGCAACCTGGAGCGGAAATCAACGGCTTTCAAAAATGTTTTTTAGTGAGGTAAAAACGCTAATTGATAGAAGAACAATATGGCAAACAAATAAACCAAGAACGGAACTTCACGATATTTACCTTTTACAATTTTCAGAATCGGATAAGAGATGAACCCTAATGCGATACCTGTTGCGATAGAAGACGTTAATGGCATCGTTAAAATGATCAAGAACGCTGGGAATGCTTCATCAAGTTCGTTCCAATTAATTTTACTTAAAGAACCAAGCATCAAGCTTCCGACGATGATCAGGGTCGGTGCTGTTATAGCGGCTAATCCTGAAATCGCACCAACAAGTGGTGAGAAGAACGCAGCGGCTACAAATAGCATGGCTACTACAACAGATGTTAAACCAGAACGACCGCCTGCAGCTACACCGGAGGATGACTCGATATAAGCACTCGTTGGGCTCGTACCAAACGCTGCACCAACTGTTGTCGCAACGGAATCGGCTAATAGTGCTTGACGTGCACGAGGCATCTTATTGCCTTTCATCAGTCCAGCTTGTTCTGCTACCCCAACCATCGTACCCGTCGTATCAAAGATCGTTACAAGCAAGAAGGAGAACACAACTGCATATAATCCATATTGAAACACATCGGAAAAGGCTGTGATCGGATCACCAAAGATAAAAAGTTCTGATGGAAGGTTTGGTGTAGAAACGAATCCATCTTTAAATGTTAGATGTCCCGTATAATAAGCGATTGCCCCCGTGATGATCATTCCGAAGAATAATGCACCGTTCACGTTCAGTCCCATTAAGATTAACGTGATAGCAAGTCCACCAAGTGCAAGAAGTACCGTTGGTGAGTGCATATCACCTAGAGTGACTAAGTTATCAGGGTGAGCCACAATAATTTTTGTAAGGCGTAAACCGATGAACGCGATAAATAGTCCGATACCAGCTGTAATACCGTGTTTCAGGTTTGCTGGAATAGATTCGATCAATTTTTCTCGAAACGGTGTTAGCGATAAGATTACAAAAAGAATACCAGCTACAAAGACAGCTCCGAACGCGATACGGTAATCGATGTTAGGATGGTTTCCTACAACAGAAAACGCAAAATAGGCGTTCAGCCCCATACCTGGAGCTATGGCGATCGGATAGTTGGCCATTAAAGCCATCCAGAGTGTCCCGACTACCGTGGCAATAATCGTAGCAATAAACACAGTGTCAAAAGGAACACCGGCAGAATGCAGGATGATTGGGTTGACTATGACAATGTACACCATCGTTAAGAATGTAGTGATACCTGCTAATATTTCTGTTTTGATGGTCGTACCAAGTTCTTTTAGTTTAAAAAATGAAGAAAGCATACGTTAGAACCTCCAAAATACGAACGATTTATAAGTACATGATATATAATATTCGTTTTTAGGTGCAATTTCAACAATTATCTTCAAACTTTTCAACTGAGAGTTTTGCGTGATTTGTGATACAATACGTGTTAACAATGAATGTTTAGAGGAGCTGGAAGCATGAAAGATTTTTTCAATTCCAATGATGCTGATAAAAAGAAAAAAGGAATGGGCTTTACCATCATAAGTGGTGACTCAACAGATGGTCATGGTGGTTATGGTGTGGGTAGTCTGACACTTGATCACGTAACACCTGTAATCGTAGATGTAGAAGAGTCGATCGCTTATATCGACATGGGAGCGATGCACGCGAGAAGTGATGTGGAAAAGCGCATCAAGTTTACGCCGAATCGTGAAAATACACCGAATCCCCGTCTTTATTGGCTCGTTTGGGTAACGATCAATAGAAATGCAGAAGGTCCGTTTTATTTCGGATTGACTGCATGCGAGATGCTAGTAGATGTTGAAGCACGAAGAGGGTATAAAAGTCTTCCAGAACACGTAAACCGTATGGATAAATCCATGAAGGGTAAAGTGATCGTAGAGGATATGGACGAAAACGCTCGTCGTGTGCTTGGAAACTTCCTGAAAGAGAATGATGAAGCGATGTTTAACCGTTCGAGTGACGAAATCAAGTCATTAGTGGAATAAAAATGGCAAAGTTATGAACCTTTTTTGAACATTTTGCAAATAACTTGTGACAAGAAAGCACTTCCATTAAAATATAGGTAGCATTGTACACACAATGTTTCTAGGACAATAAAGTGCCCGGGGCTCCTGTAGTAGAGCTCCGGGCATTTTATTTTGTCTATTAAAAGTCGATTATGTGTCAAGAATCCTGTCGATTCGTGGATACTCCATTCAAATTTGTGGATTGCGGCACTATATTTCTGGATTCAAGCTCGGAACTTCTGGATTCAGACCAAAAACATCTGAAGTTACCGCTTCTCACACCCACCGAAGGGTACCTTCACCCTCATCACCAAGAAAAAATCCGCTTGAAAAATCCTTTTTCCTCTTTTTTCTGCTCTAATTTTTCTTTTATTTCACTAGAAGCACCATGCTCATCACAATACTCTACAGGCTCTGTTCCTTTTTCATAATAAGAGATGCGCGTTACCGGACAGCTATCGGTTGCAAGCTTTCCGTTTTGCGGGTTGATCGTTACTGCAGTTACGCCTTCTGGTTGTTCAAACGATAAGATCTCTTTGTTCTTTAACGCACTCTCCATAAAATAAGCCCAGATTCGTTTGGAGTATCCCGTATCGTTCACATCATGCAGCTCTTCGTTGTTATCGTATCCGACCCAAACACCAGTAACGAGTTGGGGAGAATATCCGACCATCCAGCTGTCATTTGGCGTAGAGCCAGATTTTCCGGCCATCGGACGCGTCAGATAGTGGTTGATACTTGATCCTGTAACGCTCGTATAATCATTTAGCTTTTCGTCAAACGTTCCGGCTAACAGATCGGTCATGACAAACGCTTTGTTCTCGTCGATCACTTGTTTGCTCTCATATTTATGTTCATACAGCACTTTGCCTTTAGAATCTGTAATCTTCGTGATGAAAACAGGATCTACTTTTTTACCACCATTAGCAAAAACGCCGTATGCGTTCGTAAGCTCTAACACACCTACTGCTTTTGAGCCTAGTGCAAGGGAAGGGATGCTAGCGAGTTCACTTTTTATACCGAATTTCTTAGCTGTTTTAACAAGCTTCTTCGGACCGAGATAGAGGTTCGTTTTTACAGCATAAATATTATCTGATAGCGCGAGCGCCTGAGCCATCGTAATAAAATCATTCGCATAGCGATTCTTAAAATTCTTAGGCTTATAATCGCCTATGCCATCTCCCATCGCGAATGTTGTTGGTTCTGATTTTATGGGAGTAGACGCCGTGTATCCGTGCTCGAGCGCAGTGTAATACAGGAATGGCTTAAACGTTGAACCTGGTGCGCGCTTTGCTTGAAGGGCACGGTTAAACGAACTTTGCTCAAAATCCCTGCCGCCAACGAGCGCTTTCACATCTCCGCTTCGAGGATCCATAGCGACTAATGCAGTCTGGATCGTACTGTTATCGATGATGCGATTTTCAATCGTGTGTTCAGCGACTTCCTGCATGTTGGGATCGAGTGTCGTGTAGATTCGAAGTCCACCGAACTGTATCGAGTTCGTGTTCACGTTCAGTTCCTTTTTTAAAGCACGCATCACGGCATCCTGAAAGTAAGGAGCGACCGTTGCGACCTCTTCCTCTTCTTCTCGTACATAAGTTAATGGGGCTGATGCTGCTTTTTGAACGGACTTCTTCTTAATTGTTCCATCTTCAGCCATCGCGTTTAAGATGATGTTTTGTCTTTTTTTCGCGTTCTCTTCATGAAGGATCGGAGAATAGTAGCTCGGACCTTTAGGGATTCCTGCCAACATCGTCGCTTCGCTCAGTGAAAGATCTTTTGCATCTTTGCCGAAATAATAGCGTGAAGCAGACTGGATTCCGTATGAGCCATGTCCGTAATAGATCGTGTTCAAATAACCTTCTAAAATCTCATCCTTTGAATAACTCATCTCAAGGCGCAGTGTGTAGAAAGCCTCTTGAAACTTTCTTCGCCATGTTTTGTCATGTGTTAAAAAAAGATTGCGTGCATATTGCTGCGTGATGGTACTGGCTCCTTGGACTTTTGCGCCAGCTTTAAGGTCTGCGAGTAATGCACCGCCAATACGCTTCATATCAAAACCGTTATGCTTATAAAAACTTTTATCTTCAATAGAGATCGTAGCGTTGATCACATGTTTATCAATTTTTTTGAGTGGAACCCAATATCGGTTCTGACCGCCGTTGTTGATCTCACCCATTTTAGAACCGTCCGCTGCATACATGATGGTTGTCTGCGGAACAAGCAGAGCGGGAGGGCCCATGAGTTTAGCGAGCAGCAACAGTCCAACAAAGGATAATGCAAAGCATCCAGTGACGATAAGACCCCAGTTTTTCATCCAGCGTATTTTCTGCTGTTTCGTAGCTTCTTTATAGATCTGCCAAAACTTCATAATCCGCCCTCCTTAAAAACTCTCATTTTGTTATCTAGTATGGTGAAAAAAGATGCTCCTTAAACGTGGATAGAGAATGAAGTGCTATAATGGCTGTGAGAAAGAGGAGGTTCGTGACATGCTTATACAAAACATTCAATATATGACGGCTTCGGCAGATGGGAAATGGGTTGTTAACACGGGAGACATCCTTATAAAAGATAATAGGATTGATTCAATAGGAAACTTTGAATATGATGAAACGGTTGAGAAGCTAGACGGAAAAGGGATGCTTGCGCTACCGGGATTAGTTAACGGACATCAGCATACACCGATGTCGCTGTTGCGTTGCTATAGTGATGATGTGACATTGATGACTTGGCTTAATAAAAAGATGCTTCCACTTGAGATGAAGATGAATGATGAAGATCGCTATTGGGGTGGACTTCTTTCCATGGCAGAAATGATCAAGAGTGGAACAACTTCTTACGCAGATATGTACATAGGAATCGACACGATCGGAGAAGCGGCCGTTGAATCGGGTATTCGATCCGTTATAGCGCGCGGGCTTATTGCGATGGACTCGGATTATGAAGGTCGGCTAAAGGAAGCGGCAGATGTTGTTGATCGCTGGCACGGAAAAGGAGACGGTCGAATCACAACGATGATCGCTCCGCATTCTCCTTATATGTGTCCACCTGATTTCTTGAGAGCAGCTGTTAATCTTTCAAAAGAAAAGAACGTTCCGCTTCATATTCATTTAGCTGAAACGAAAGACGAAGAGAAAATGATTCAAGAAAAGCACGGGTTAAGACCGGTTGAATATTTAAAACAAGCAGGTGTGTTCGAGCGCCATGTGCTGCTCGCGCATGGTGTTCATTTTAACGCTGAAGACTATGAAACGCTGAAAACGCTGCAGGGCGGTATTATTCACAATCCGGTAAGTAACGCGAAGCTCGGATGCGGGATCAGTGATGTGAAACGTTTAATGGATAGCGGTGTGAAGGTTGGTTTAGGAACGGATGGACCAGCGAGCGCCAGTTCTCTTGATCTGTTTTTAGAAATGAAAGCTGCTAGCTGGTTCCAAAAATTGAAGTATGAAGAAGCGGCAGTCCTTAGTGCGCATGATGTGTTATCGATGGCAACGCAGAAAGGTGCCGACATCCTTGGGATCGGGGATGATGTTGGTTCCTTAACGGTTGGTAAGAAAGCAGACATTCTGTTGATGGACATGAACAAACTTCATCTAACGCCGAGTCATGAACATGCAAATCTTTTAGTATATTCTGCAACAGGACAAGACGTTGATACCGTAATCATCGACGGCAAGATTGTCATGCGCGGCCGTGAATTGAAGACGATTGATGAAGAAAAAGTAATAGCAAACGCTAAAGAACGAACGAAAGAACTTCTAGTGCGATTATGATGAGTAGGTGTCTCAAATTTGAGGCACTTTTTTTGTTGTGAAAATGATTGACATGAAAAATAAATTCATGATATTATAAAATATTTGATTAAATTGTAGGGGTGTGGTACTCTTAGAAGGTTAGCAAATCTGGAGGTGGAGTATTTGTTTCAAATTGGCGATAACATTGTGTACCCAATGCATGGAGTAGGTGTAATTGAAGCCATTGAAGAAAAAGAATTCCCCGATGAAAAACAACAGTACTATGTTATAAAGATGTCAGTCAGCAACATGCAAGTTATGATTCCAGCATGTAAGATTATGAATTCTAAAATACGTCCTGTTACAGAACTCTTAGCATTAAAGCAGATTATGCACGATTTTCAAAATGGAGAATCTGAAACATTACTAACGTGGAAAGAAAGATACAAAGTAAATGCAGACAAGCTAAAAACAGGTGAAATACGCGAAGGTGCTGAAGTTGTTCGAGATTTAATGCGTATGAAGAAAGAAAAAACACTGAATGCAAGCGAAAAAAAAATGTTGGAAAATGCATATGGATTTTTAATTAGTGAACTTGAAGTAATCAAAGGAATCACTGAAACCCAGATAAAAAGTTTCTGTTAAAGTTTAATGATATGGTATGAGATTATTAAATGGTCTCATTAATAACTTTTCAGAGACAATACACTTCTTAAACTTACTTATAGTAACCTCTTTAATTTCTACAACACTTTAATCCTTAATTTTTGATTTTACTTTCCTCAATAACATTTGAAGTTTTTCCAATCACTTCTAATCAATAATCACATGATCGTTGTAATACTGATTCACACTGGCACGGACAAGGAGCCGTAAGGATGAAAGAGAGGTAGGGCTTTCATTGTTTTAGGTAACCTCAGTGACTATTAATTAGAAGATTACTCATCCACCTCCAAAAGTACTGTTAATTAAATATTAAATGGGAAAAGCAGCCGAGAGTGGGTAACGCGGGTTGCTTTTTTTATTTTTGATAAAAAAGTTCAGAAAATTATGTTAAAATAAATACGGTTTAATACCACTAAACAAATGAATGAAGGAGGCCGACGCGTCATGATCATTAAATGGATCAAACTTCGATAATGACAAGTGCAGGCCAAGATAACTCCGTTGAGTGCTTATTGATCTGCGCTTTTTAAAGTGGCAAAAATAAAATCACGGAGGGGAAATAATGATGAAACAACAACTTTTACACACAAATCAAGTGGAAATAAATACGGAAAGCTTCGGTGATCCCAGCGATCCCCCAGTTCTATTGATCATGGGTGCGATGTCTTCGCTTGATTGGTGGGATGAGAAATTTTGTGAGCGTCTTGCCGCAGCAGGGAGATACGTGATTCGGTATGATCATCGTGATCTTGGTCAATCCGTAGTCTATGAACCTGGTACGTCGAACTATACGATTACAGATCTGGCTGATGATGCGTTTGGCATTCTAGATGCTTATTCTATTGAAAAAGTGAACATCATGGGAATGTCTCTTGGGGGAATGATCGGACAGATTATGGCGATCAAGCACCCTGAACGTGTGCTTAGCCTGACGATCCTTGCATCCAGTGTTTTTGGTTCTGAGCAATCTGAGCTGCCTCAGATGGATCAGGAAATTTTAGATTTCCATGGAAAAAGTGCTTCTATTGATTGGAATGATCGAGAAGAAGCTGTTGCTTATTTAGCAGACGGATGGGCAGTCCTTTCGGGATCCAAATCTTTTGAAAAGAAAAGAATGTACGCATTGGCAGAAAGAGAATACACGCGTGCTAAACAGATTCAAAGCAGATTTAATTATATTTTTCTAGGCGGCGGTGAAAAGTATTTAGATCGTATGAATGAAATTAGAGTTCCCACGATCATCCTTCATGGAACAGAAGATCGCGCCCTTCCGTTCGAACACGGTCAAGCGCTTGCTAAATCAATTCCGCATGCCGAACTCGTGACTCTTGAAGGAACGGGGCATGAGCTGCATACAGAGGATTGGGATATTATTATAGATTCGATTGTAAGGAATAGTTCTATAGGAAATTAAAAGTCGAGGAAGCCATGAACAACGGTTTGGTGTTCATGGCTTTTTTAGATTCTTGAGATTCAGGCATGTTGGGAAGGGGGGTATAATGCTGGGTGGTTAGAGTCGTATTTTGTCAACTCGCCGATATATGATCAAAACTCGCTGGATTAATTCCATAATTTCTAGGATTATGGACTCAATTTCTTGAATAAGAGTTGTTAATACCCCTCCTGGTATAACGTCAGTTCACTTATAAGAGCAAGGGCTCCCTAGTTTTGTCCCTATTAGCCGATTTTTTTAGAAACTCCACTAAAAAGAAATCGTCCGTGCACGAAACACGGACTAATGGGGCGCCAGAAGGGACACACGAGTCGGTAAAGCGAGGCCGGATTTTCTGAGACGAAAAGCCGGTGCTTTTACACGTGTGACAGAGGCCTATTTATTTTTAGACGTAAGGACAGTAACGATAAGCGAGCTGAAAGCGACCGCAAACATCAACGCCTCAAAGATCGTCAGAGGCATCACCCCCCTTAACTGTAAGCTGCGGATACCCGCAAGTTGTCCAGCTTCAGTTTAAAAAAGGGAATGCGCCGACCGTCTGTCCTTCTGAACGCTATCTCCATTATACCACTTAAGTAGTCAGAATAGTCAGTCGAAAGAAACGGGGGATTTGACCTATTTTTATTGGTTAAAGATTAAGAAAACAAGAATGTGGTATGGATAAGAAGTGGATATTTAAAATTAGCTGCATTCTGACAAAAATTGAATTGGAATCTTAGGTCCCAGAATGCTATAATCATTTTGTTTGTAAAATCTCGAAACAACGATGCCTGGCATTTCAAAATATATAGTAGGAGTGAGACCAACATGAGTATTTGGTTTACTGAAAAACAAACGGAAAATTTCGGAATTACGATGAAAATTAACAAAACGTACGTATCTGAGCAAACAGAATTTCAAAAGCTAGATATGGTAGAAACAGAAGAGTTCGGAAACATGCTGATCCTTGATGGCATGGTTATGACTACACAAAAAGACGAGTTCGTTTACCACGAGATGGTAGCACACGTACCTCTTTTCACACACCCTAATCCGAAGCACGTTCTAGTTGTAGGTGGAGGAGACGGTGGAGTAATCCGCGAAGTGTTAAAGCACCCATCTGTTGAAAAAGCAGTTCTTGTTGAAATTGATGGAAAAGTAATCGAGTATTCTAAGCAATACTTGCCTGAAATCGCTGGAGACTTAGAGAACCCGCGCGTTGAAGTAAAAGTTGATGACGGATTCATGCACATCGCAACAAGCAATAATGAGTATGATGTAATCATGGTTGATTCAACTGAGCCAGTTGGACCAGCTGCTAAACTTTTTGAAAAAGGTTTCTATGAAGGAATTTCTAAAGCACTTAAAGAAGATGGAATCTTTGTTGCTCAAACAGACAACCCATGGTTCACGCCTGAGTTGATCACTCAAGTATTCAGCGATGTTAGCGAGATCTTCCCGATCACGCGTCTTTACACAGCGAACATTCCAACTTACCCTAGCGGACTTTGGACGTTCACGATCGGATCTAAGAAACACGATCCACTAGAAGTTCCTGCTGCTCGTTTCCACGATATCGAAACGAAATATTGGACGCCGCAACTTCACACTGCTGCGTTCGCGCTGCCGAAGTTCGTTAGTGACTTGATTAAAAAATAATCCTGAATTACTTATGCTTTGTTGCTTTAGAAAGTAGTTGATTTCCGTTTCAGGTGCTTCGCTTTCCGCGGGGCAGGCGGTGAGCCACATTCGCAACGTTTCACTCTTAAGTGTCTCACCTGCCCGCCTGTCCCGCAGGAGTCTCGCACCTTACACTACAATCAACCTTTCAGTGAGGTTTCCTTTTGGAAAGTGAGAGCAAAAGTAATCGATCTCTTTTAGAAAATATCAGTGATTAAAATATAAAAATGGGGGCCGTCAAAAGTGAGTTGTACCTTGCTTTCGCGACGGTCCTGTATTTTACATAAGGAGTGTAAAATCATGCGTTTTGATGAAGCTTATTCTGGAAATGTGTTTATTTTAAGTAAGCCTGACTATAAGACGGCTGATGCTGTTCTTTACGGTATGCCGATGGATTGGACGGTTTCATTCCGTCCGGGTAGCCGTTTTGGCCCTGCTCGTATTCGTGAGGCATCTCTTGGCCTTGAAGAGTACAGCCCATACATGGACAAGCACCTTGAAGAAGTGAACTATTTTGATGCGGGAGACATTCCGTTACCGTTCGGAAATCCTCAACGTTCTCTTGATATGATTGAAGAGTACGTATCAACTTTACTAGCTGACAACAAGTTTCCGCTTGGAATGGGTGGAGAGCATCTTGTGACTTGGCCAGTATTTAAAGCATTGAAACAAAAATATGATGACTATGTAGTGATTCATATAGATGCACATGCTGACCTTCGTGAGCAGTATGAAGGAGAAGTTCTTTCTCACTCAACACCGATCCGTAAAGTTTGCGATCTAATCGGCGCAGAAAATGTGTATTCGTTCGGAATCCGTTCTGGTATGCGTGAAGAGTTCGAATTCGCAAAAACTAGCGGTATGCACATGTAC
Organism: Fictibacillus nanhaiensis; assembly: GCF_049537595.1. Taxonomy (GTDB): domain Bacteria; phylum Bacillota; class Bacilli; order Bacillales; family Fictibacillaceae; genus Fictibacillus; species Fictibacillus nanhaiensis_F. The sequence continues at coordinate 243,035 of NZ_JBMULM010000004.1, read as the reverse complement.
AAGTTCGATGTAGCTGAGCCGTTAAAAGAAGTTCTTCCAACATTAAAGGGACGTAACGTGTACGTTACGATCGATATTGATGTTTTAGACCCATCTGCAGCTCCTGGAACAGGAACAGCAGAAGCGGGCGGAATCACTTCAAAAGAGCTTCTTGAAGCGATTCAGTTGATCGCAAAAGCGGACATCAACGTAATCGGAGCAGACTTAGTAGAAGTAGCTCCAGTTTATGACCATTCTGAACAAACACCGATCGCAGCTAGCAAGTTCCTTCGTGAAATTTTGTTAGGCTGGGTAAAATAATAGAGTTGAGAACCCCTGTTTATGAGGCTGTTGTTTGCAGCCGTCGAACAGGGGCTTTTTGTTTGGTAGATTTCTGAGCATGTCGAGCTGTATCGAATGGCCTTTTATTTTACGAATTAGACTTAATTGGTATCGATTTTGATTTTGACTTAATTTTTTCGAAATAGACTTAATTGAACCATACTCCGACTTAATTACTCATAAAAACGACTTAATTGCCATCCGCCACCCTCATCACACAACATCTAGCAGACCCCATTCACAATAAAACCGGCCTCGAATCATCGAGACCGGCGAACGCTTAAGCTAATTCTTCAACTAATTTTTCTTTTTTGACCGATTTTGCAAACAAAATCGCTTCTACGACAAAATAAACCATTGACCCGATGCATACATACGTCCAGATTTCTTGAAGCTTGGCGTTCTGCCACAGATCAAGCAACATGAATAGGGAAGGAAGCGTTAACGTTATCCATGACTGAACGAAAGCGACTCTGCCGATATAGTTTTCGTATGGTTTTTTAAGTGCGGACGATAAGAAGAACAGAAACCAAAGGAACGCCCACAACACCCACGTTAAGGCGTTTACTAAGTCATTTTCTTGAACGTAAAACACAAGTGCATAAACGATCGCCATCATCGAAACCCACAGGGAGTACCAACCGAGCCCACTGGAATCAAACCCTTTTAAAATCGTTACCCCAAGATAAAGGTAAGTGAATCCAAACAAGAAGACAGCGCCGTTATTGAACATCGACCAGTTGGACCCATCAGACGTAATAATAAGATAGATCGGTGTGATGACTTGAAGCAATCCGACTAATATATTAAAAAACGCGACACTTTTTTCTTCAGCTTTTCCGAGCAACATTAAGCTGTTTAAGAATAAAGCTCCACCTGAAAACAGCAAACCTATAGCACCCATAATTATTCCCTCATTACTTTATAAGATAATTTTTAGAGGTCAGACCTCTTACATTAATCAAATATAGTAAATTCTTAAGTGTAAAGCAATGGAAATCTGAAAAAAAATAGTAGGAAGGAACTGACTTAAACTGTTTTTAGCTAAATTTGTCGAAATTTGTTATATCATTAAGTCTTTTTTGCTATAGTTACAGTAGAGAATTAGGTGAATAAAGGGGGGACAATTAGAATGACAGCGATTTCAAAAGAGATGGAGTATTTTCAAACGTTCATCGATCAGCTTTCTGAAGCCGTAATGGTTGTGGATCAGAATGAAGAAATAACAGGTGTGAATCAACATTATTTGAATCTGACAGCTCAGGCAGTTTTTGAAACGGGAAAGTCAATGGATGAAATCCTTTTACGTCATTCAGATGGTGACGAAGGAACATTACTTGCTGTAAATGGTTATATTTCAGTAAAAGTGAGTGAAGGAACGTTGCCGTTTGTTGACAGTTCTTTCCGTTATTATATCTTGAAAGAACTGCCCGCTGTCGTTCATTCTTGTCAGGAGCCTCTTATGAAAACGTTAATGAACATCGTTCCGGATTTTATCGGTATAAAAGATGGAGACGGGCGTTTTGTATTTGCGAATGAATTTGTGGGTGAACTTTTTGAACTGCCGGGGTTTGATTTTACTGGAAAGACCGATGCTGACTTAGCGGAGATCGCTCCTGACTTTCGTGATGTTTTTCAATATTGTATCGAGACTGATGAACAAGTGTGGCAGGCGAAAGAAATTGTTCGGTGTGAAGAGTTCGTGCCTGCGCGAGACGGCAGCACACGTTTTTTTGATGTTTATAAAATTCCAGTGTTTCATCCAGAAGGATCTCGAAAGAACTTGCTAGTATTCGGCCGGGAGGTAACGGAAAAGATTGAGTCCCGACAGCTGTTAGAAGAGAGTGAAGCTAGATACAGGCTGTTGGCTGAAAACGCGATGGATATGATCACAACACATAAAGCAGATGGTTCATTTACGTACATTTCACCTGCATCGTTTGCGTTATTAGGGAAAAGACCTGAAGAGATTTTAGGAGATACAGGCTATGGAATGCTTCATCCGGATGACGAAGAGATCTCAAGAAAAGCCCATGAAGATTTAATCTCAGGACCGTGCACGAAAACCGTTCCTTTTCGATTACAGCATAAAGACGGGCATTATGTGTGGCTCGAAACATCGTGTAAAAGTATCACAGATGACACAGGTAAAGTCGTCGAAATCATTGGGGTTACGCGCGACATCTCAGATCGAAAAAAATCAGAAGACTTGCTTCGTCAATCCGACAAACTTTCAATCGTTGGACAGCTTGCGGCATCCGTGGCTCATGAGATACGAAATCCGCTAACCTCGCTGAAAGGGTTCATTCAATTTTTACAAGAAAGCCAAGAGATCAATCCATCAAACTACTACAGCATCATGGATAAAGAACTGAACCGCATCGATCAGATCATGGGGCAGCTGTTATTGTTGGCTAAACCTCAGGTCCGAACGTATAAAAAGACTTGTTTGAACGAGATTGTGGAATTTGTAGAAATTCTTTTACAGCCTGAAGCTCTTCGACAAAATGTTCAGATCAAGAAGGAAATGTCCGAAGATTTACTATGGATTCATGCTGAGCAAAACGAACTGAAGCAAGTTTTGATTAATCTCTTGAAGAATGCGATCGACTCTATGGTAAATGGCGGAGAGATTGTGATTAGAGGAGAACAGATCGACGAAAACATTCACGTGTCAGTCAAGGATCAAGGCTGTGGTATTCCAGCAGAGCGAATTCAAAAAATGTGCGAACCTTTTTACACAACAAAAGAAAAGGGTACTGGATTAGGGCTGATGATCAGTTCGAAAATCATGAAAGAGCATAATGGGAAATTACATTTTACAAGTATAGAAGGTAAGGGCACGACTGTCTCTATGATCTTACCTGTTTAATCGGCGAGCTGGCTTTATTAAGGAGTCAGCTTATTTTTATTTTGAAATTTCCCATTACTCTATTCATTAACTTTTTTATTTTTTAAATTATCCAAAAATTATAACTTTTAAATGATATACTTGTCTCAAGCAAAAAGTGCTTTTATTAAGGGAGAGAAGATAATGGCTGATGATTACGAGAATGAGATTACTAATTATTATTCGTTGAAGTCTGTTTCCCGCAAAATGTTTGACTTAATTAGTAAACAACTGAATGTCAAAACTACATATGTAACAAGAAAGGGAAAAAGAGCAATTACCGTTCTAAGCTCTTTTAATGAGGATGAGGAGATTATTACGGAGGGTTACAGTGTAGAATATGGAGAAACGTATTGCCGGTTAATTATAACGAACGAAGGCAGTACAATGAAGACAAGAAACTTAATGACTGATTCAAGAACACGGGAGTTAGAGGTAACAGGTGAACTTAAGATCAAAGGATTCTTAGGCGTTACACTAAAAGATCTAAAAGGGAATGTATTTGGAACGCTTTGCGTAATGGATCGAAAGGAAAGAGAGTTTTCGGAAGATGATGTAAACTATCTTCACTCCATAGCAGGTATCTTGTCTCATATTATTGAACTCGATGAAACGAAACATCATATGGGATTCTTAAGTGTCCCGATCATTCCACTTACAGATGGGGTTTCCATCCTTTCCCTGCAAGGGATTGTAGATGAGGTCCGCTCAGAACAAATAATTAGTGATGTCCTACATAATGCAGCAGAAAGTGATATTGATTTTTTTATCATAGATTTATCAAAACTATATATTCAGGATAACCGTTTTCCAAAAGAGTTGTTCACGCTGATCAATGCTCTTTATTTAATAGGTGTAAGAACAATCATTACTGGAGTGACTCCAGCGTTTGCTCATGAGCAAGTTGATCATTTTGATTTAACGAATGCGAAAACAAAGTATGTGAACAATATTCAATCAGCATTGGATTATATCGGCTATCATTTAATAGAAAAATAACGGGTATGATGCAGGCTTTTAATCTGTTTATAGAGGACTAGATTTCTTATAAGGAGTCAGTCTTTTTTAATTTAAAAAATCGGGGTAATTGTTTATATCTGCGTTATCTATCGTTTCTTGTTGAATGATACTCTTTGAAATGTTTCCAGCAGCAACACGCCATTTTATAAAAAAGAAGCTTTCCACCTATAAAAGGTGAAAAGCCACAAAGATTTGAATGAAAAATCCTACACATTCTCCGGCTCAGCTACTTTTACGAGCTGTTTCCCTGTGTTTTCACCTGAAAACAGTCCTAAGAACGCATCAATCGTATTTTCAAAGCCATCTACGATATTTTCGCTATAAGAAATCTTGCCTTCTTTTACCCATTTGGCAAGTTCGATCGCGCCTTCTTCAAAATGAGCCGCATAATCGCTTACGATGAATCCTTTCATCAGAGCACTGTTGATCAGAATTTGACTTTGCATACGTGGACCAACATCTGCTTTTTCAAGGTTATAAAGAGCGATCTGGCCACAAACAGGAATGCGAGCACCTTTATTGATCAACGCCAATACGCTATCAGAGATCTCACCGCCGACGTTATCAAAATAAACATCAACACCGTCTGGACAAGCTGCTTTTAGTGCTTCATATACATTTTCCGTCTTGTAGTTGATCGCAGCATCAAAGCCTAGTTCATCTTTTAGGTAAGAGATCTTATCGTCAGAACCTGCGATTCCGACAACACGTGCACCTTTAATCTTAGCGATTTGGCCAACAATCGTACCAACAGCTCCAGCGGCACCGCTGACTACAACGGTTTCGCCTTCTTGTGGGTTACCGATATCAAGCAGACCGAAATATGCCGTTAAGCCAGTCATTCCTAATACACCTAAGTTTGCAGTGAGTGGAGCAAGAGATGGATCTAGTTTTCGAACTTCAGCATCACTCGCAACGTTGTATTTTTGCCACGCTAAGTTACCAATTACAAAATCGCCTTCTGCTAGTTCGCCTGAACGTGATTCAACAACTTGTCCAACGATTCCACCAGAGATCGGTTCGTTTAACTGAAATGGAGGCACGTAAGATTTACGATCACTCATGCGTCCTCTCATATATGGATCTACCGATAGATAAATCGTTTTTAACAGTACCTGATTGTTTTCTAGTGCAGGAGTAGAAGCTTCCTCGAAGCGGAAATCGCTTTTTTGAGGTGCGCCTTTTGGTCGATTCACGAGTAAAATTCTTTCGTTTTTCATTAAGATCCTCCTCATTTCTATTTCTTCTTCTCGAGTGTATAATACGTCATTCACTACCTTCATTCCAAATCATCCACTCATGAAAACGTGTTTTTAGGATAAATTTACCTAATAAGACCATGAATTTTTAAAAAGACACCCATAAGGTTGAAGGGAAGCAGTGAAATCTTTTATAATAGGTAAGTTAAAGAGGGACATCAAAAAAGGAAGTGTTGTTCGCATGGATCAAGATACGGAATTGTCTGTTGCGCTTTCGATAAGTTCAGAAGTACATTTCAGTGGTGAAGCGGAGAAACATTTCACCGAGACAGAAGGTAAGCTCTATAAACGAGGGGACGTCACCTATCTTCAGTACAAGGAAGAGATAGAAGGTGCAGGTTCTGTCAATAATGTGATTAAGATAACGCACGCTGGTATTCTGATTATCCGCTCAGGCAGTGTATCTATGAAACAGAAATATTTAATCGGCCAAACGACAAAAGGCATGTACGACAGCCCGTATGGCCAGCTTTGGATGGAAACGACTACACATGAAATGAATTTCCGCTGGAATCAGCAAAAGCAGACGGGAGATCTCAATCTCGCATATGAGCTGGTTCTGCAGGGTGAACATACAGGAACACATCGAATCAAGATTAATTTTCAGGAGGCAAAAGCATGAATATCCTTGACCAAGTCAAGCAGCTGTTAAAAGAAGAGATCGAAGAAGCGGTCGTTAAAGCAGGACTTGCTAAAAAAGAAGAACTGCCTGCAGTCGTTCTTGAAGTACCGAAAGATAAAGCGAATGGTGACTTCGCGACGAACATGGCAATGCAATTAGCACGTGTCGCAAAAAAAGCACCTCGTATGATCGCGGACGATCTCGTTGCAAATTTTGATAAAAGTAAGGCATCTATCGCAAAAGTTGAGATCGCAGGTCCTGGTTTCATCAACTTTTACATGGACAACTCTTACTTAACTGAGCTTGTACCGACTGTGTTAAAAGCGGGCAAGGATTACGGACGAACTGAGCATGGCGGCGGGAAAAAGGTTCAAGTCGAGTTCGTATCGGCGAACCCTACAGGAACGCTTCACTTAGGACATGCACGTGGTGCAGCTGTTGGTGATACGATCTGTAATATCCTAGACTATGCAGGCTATAACGTTTCTCGTGAGTTCTACATCAATGATGCTGGAAATCAGATCAACAACTTAGCTACTTCGATCGAAGCTCGTTATTTCCAAGCGCTAGGCAAGGATAAAGAGATGCCTGAAGATGGTTACCACGGAGCGGATATCATCGAGTTTGGTAAAGATCTTGCTGAAGAGTACGGCGATTCTTGGTTAGAAAAAGAAGAGAGCGAGCGTGTCAGCTTTTTCCGTGAATACGGTCTTACACGAGAGCTTGAAAAACTAAAAGCTGACCTCGCTGAATTCCGTGTAGATTTTGATGTGTGGTTCTCTGAGACTTCACTCTATCAAAACGGGAAAATCGATGCAGCACTTGAAAAGTTAAAAGCTAAAGGTGTTGTTTATGAAGAAGAGGGCGCGACATGGTTCCGTACGACAGATTATGATGACGACAAAAACCGTGTACTCATCAAAAATGACGGCTCTTACACATATTTAACACCAGATATTGCGTATCATAACGACAAGTTTGAGCGTGGGTTTGAGAAGCTGATCAACATCTGGGGAGCTGACCATCACGGTTACATCCCACGTATGAAAGCGGCGATTCAAGCCTTAGGTTATGATAAAGAACAACTCGATGTAATGATCATCCAGCTTGTTTCCCTGTTCCAAAACGGCGAAAAAGTTCGTATGAGTAAGCGTACGGGTAAAGCAGTAACTTTGCGTGAACTGATGGAAGAAGTGGGTATTGATGCGACTCGCTATTTCTTTGCGATGCGCTCAAACGATACTCACCTTGATTTTGATATGGACTTAGCGGTTTCAAAATCGAACGAAAACCCTGTGTTCTACGTTCAATACGCACATGCACGCGTATGCAGCATGCTTCGCCAAGGTGAAGAGATGGGTCTTTCTTATGAGGGAGACGTGGATCTTTCTCAGATCGATTCTGAAAAAGAGTTCGAGCTGTTGAAGAAAATCGGAGAATTCCCTGCTGTGATCAACGAAGCAGCAGAAAAACTTTTAACGCACCGTGTAACGAATTATGTATTCGAGTTGGCTTCTGCTCTTCATAGCTTCTATAACGCAGAGCGTGTACTCGATCCAGAAAACAAAACAAAATCACAAGCGCGATACGCATTGATGAAAGCTACTCAAGTTACGATTGAGAATGCATTGAACATCATCGGTGTAGAAGCACCAGAGCGTATGTAATATATAGGGATTAAGTGGAGAAAACCTGTCTGCGGACAGGTTTTTTTTTGGAGAGAGCTTGGAAGGTGTTTATGAGCGGTTCCTGATTAAGTCTATATAATTGTGTAAATGCAAAAAGGGCATCATCAGTCCCCGTGTTACAATGTTTTCGACCAAGAAAATATGCACTGGAGGATATGATGATGACCCCACTTAATCTTACCGTAAAAATTGAGGATTTAAAAGACCAGCTCATGAACTCATGAACGCTGATCTAGATTCTGTTTTAAAATGTTCACTTGTACTTATCTTGAACCAAGTTATGGAACAAGGATGTGATAATCATCTTAATGCACGCTGGTACGAAAGAACAGAGGGGCGTGCTGATTACCGAAACGGTTATTATGAACGTGATTTCCTGATTTCTATAGTTAAAGTTAAATTAAAGGTCCCTCGTACAAGAGATGGGCAGTTTTCCACTTATGAGTTTGAAAAGTACAAGCGAGCTGATCAAGCATTTGTACTCGCTATGATGGAAATGGTGGTAAATGGCGTTTCTACCCGTAAAGTTACGAAAGTCGTAGAACAGCTCTGCGGGGAAAGTGTGTCTAAATCTCTCGTTTCACATATCACGAAGAAACCTATTGTGAATGAGTGGGCTAATCGTCCGTTAAACGTCATGTACTACAAATATCTATTTGTCGATACGATGTACAATAAAAGTGCGAGATCACCAACGTGTAAAAGCCGTATAAATCGCACTTGGCGTGAACGAACAAAACAAACGAGAAATTATCGGATTATGCGTCAACCACGAACGCTGAGTCAAAAGCTGGTTGGACGGAGTTTTTTGATGCGCTCAAATCGAGAGGACTTCAATCTCTTCCTAAAATGATTATTTCAGATGCACATGAAGGGCTTAAACAGACCATTCAAGGATCATTTATTGGTGCGAGCTAGTAGTGATGTACGTTTCATTTCAAGCGGAATAACATTGATGGTATGCCCAAGAAAAATGCCAAGGATGCCAAACGATTATTGGTGCGCATCTTTGACGCGTCTACACCGGAGAAAGCTCGTTTGCTTAAAGAATCATCATGGAAGCTTACGAAGATCAGAGTGGTTACCAAAAGCTCTTCGCATCTTAGATGATGGCTTCGAAGACGCCATTCAATACATGAATGAGCCACAAAACTATCATCAAAAGCTTCGTACAACAAATAACCTGGAAAGACTGAATTCGGAGATTCGCAGAAGAGGCGTGTCATTCGAATTTTTCCTAAAACACAATCACCTTTCCGGCTTATTGGTGCTGTATTAATGGACTATTAAAAAACGTTAGATCCAGGGAATAGAAAATATATTTATTAAGCATTAGGGGGGAGGTGTGGCCTCTAACAAAAAGAACTATCTTAATTAATGTGTTGAAGACAGTGTAACTATTTTTTACACAATATAGTGGACTTGATTTGGTTCCTGGAGTTTATGAGCGATTCATAATCTTTACAAGTAATTTGCCATTCAGCAAAGGTCCACGAGCTTAGAGAAGATCAAAAAGGAAATTCACTGCTTTTCTTGAATTCTAACAAAGCACATTAATGCTCAGGAGGAAAACATTTACTCATCCTATTGTTTTGGAAAAGAGTCAAGAGCTGGATGTTCTTATTCATAAACTTCAAGTGAAAAGTTCAAAAAGTAGAATTTCTAAAATAAGAAACGCTTATAAAAAAATGCATGAATCGGGTTAACACCGACTCATGCATTTTTTTGTTAGTTTATTTATTGAGTTGCTGCATACACATCGATTACGCCTTTTCCATAATAAAACGGATCACCTAGTGGGATAGCGGTATTAACTAGTTTTTGTCTAACTTGACATTAGACAATCCAGGATTCCCTGCTATGATAAGTGCTGCTGCTCCTGCCACGTGTGGTGAAGCCATTGACGTTTCATTATAGCTGTCATAACCGTTTCCTGGAACAGAACTCAAGATGTTTACTCCTGGTGCCGTTACTTCCAGTTCTGATCCCACGCTTGAAAATGAAGCGCGGTTATTACTCGCATCTACAGCACCCACTGCCATTACAGGTGCATACTTTGCTGGATAGCCGATTGTGTTTAACTTTCCTCGTGTTCCTTCATTACTAAACGGCTTGATAACAACAGCTTGTAAAACAATCTGTATGTTCCTGTCCCGTTTGCCTATCGGTCGTATCGACCGAGCCGGAAATTACAGGTATTTAAAAGAGAAGTCTATAGAAATAGAGTAATGGTAGGTAGCTTTTCAGACTGCCTCTTTGCCCTTTGTCTTCCGAATTGTAAAACAAGAGAGCTCCACTAAACTTCTCTTTGACAGGACACCCGAACCTTCCCAACGAGAAGCCAAGTGATCTCATCAAACGGTTCAAGGGGCAAAAAACTTTAAAGCTACGCTCCCCTAAACTTTTTGTGCTATTTCCCTTGACCGTATGTCAGTTTTTTCCTCCTTTTACGAAATTCGTCTAATGGAGTTTGGAGTAACTATTTATCTTAAGGACAAGACTTAAAGATTCGTAGGGATTACTCCGCTTTTATTTTAGAAATTAAAAGTGTTTCTTCGTTTAGTACAAAACTTTCTAAAATATGAAAAATATTGACAATAATGCATTAATATGACATAGTTGGTAGGCCAATTTATATTGCGAAAATTGAAAAAATATGTCGTTTTAAACAGGAAGGATGGGAAATGTTATGTTATATTTATCCACAAAAGATGTGCTTGAAATTGGTTTTAATTGGAATGAAACTGTTAGGATAATTAAAGATGCTGTACATTTACTTAATAGAAATAATTACGATCAACCAATAAAACCATATTTAAACTTTAACAACCCTAGAAATCGTATTATTGCAATGCCGGCTCGAGCAGGAGGTGACTTCTCTGTGGCTGGGATCAAATGGATTGCAAGTTTCCCTGAAAATATCGACCAAGGAATTCCCCGAGCACATTCTGTTACTATTCTTAATGATGAGCAAACAGGAGTGCCTTTATCAGTAATTAATACTCCATTAGTAAGTGGGATTCGTACAGCTTCAGTAAGTGGTCTCATGATTAATGAATTTTTAAAACATAGAGCAATGAATGAGATTGCTATTGGAATAATAGGATTTGGTCCAATTGGACAACTGCACTTGAAAATGGTAGAAGAGTTGGCAGGTGATAAAATCGTCAAGGTGTACCTTTACGATTTAAGAAATATTAATGAAGAGCTTATTCCAGTGAGTATGAGAAAGAAAATAGAAATAGTTAAATATTGGGAAGATGCATACGTAAATGCTGATATTTTTATAACTTGTACTGTATCTTCCAAAGGATACATTAACAAGCAACCTAAATCAGGTGCTTTGCTACTTAATGTATCATTACGGGATTTCAATCCTCGGATACTTGATTATACCAAGTCAATTGTTGTAGATAACTGGGAAGAAGTATGCAGAGCAGATACTGATATTGAAGTATTTCACAATACAAGAGGGCTTAAAAAGGAAGATACCATCAATATTGTAGATGTGGTATGTAACAATGGGTTACTCAAATTTCCGAAAGATGATGCAGTAATGTTTAACCCAATGGGTATGGCATTGTTTGATATTGCTATTTCCAATAGTTATTATCGTCAAGCTCTGCAAACAGGAATTGGTGTAGAGTTAGAGGGTTAGTATGATGCGAATTATAGGGGGATTTTATGAATATTTCATACGTTAAGAATAAATGTCTTCCGGGTCAATTGGGAAAAGGGAAATGCTTTGGAACTTTTGGAGAACTATTGCAAGGTGTCCTTGAGGATGGGCAAGATTTTCTTGTAACTTTTCCTATTAATTTGTTCTCAAATGCAACATTTATATCAAATTCAGAAGATCTTATAGTTGAACCTGCGTATAAGAAGAAATCACAGAAGTTGGCAAAAATGATTCTTGAACACTTTAATCTACCGCAGAGTGGGGAATTATACATAGAAAGTAATTTGCCTATAGGCAAGGGGTTTGCCAGCTCAAGTGCTGATATGGTATCAACGGCAAGGTCCATTGAAGATTGTTTTGGAATAGAGGTTCCAGTTCCTTTACTTCAACATATGATGTCCCAGTTAGAGACATCGGACGGTGTCATGTATTCGGGTGTTGTTTCTTTTTACAATAAACGAGTAGAGTTAATAGAAGAATTTAATTATTTGCCCCCTCTTACCATTGTTGGGGTCGATAACGGGGGAGAGGTTAATACCTCAAATTTTCACAAAGTAGTAAAAGATTATTCTATCGAGGAAAAAAAACGTTATACTCAGATGTTAGCAGAAATAACTGATGCTTTGAAAGATCTAGATATCTCAAGAATTGCCCAAATTTCATCAGAAAGTGCTCATATGAATCAAAAAGTGAATCCTTCAAGAGTATTTGATAATGTTAATGCTGTTTGTAATGTAGTTGGGGGACTTGGTGTTATTAAAGCACATACAGGTACATATAGCGGAATTATACTTTCTGTTGATGATAAATATTATGAATATAAACTTAAGAGATCTATTGAATTATTGCAAGATTTGTGTGGTAACGTATCAATATTTCACTCGTTGCACTAAAATAAATTAATCCAAAAATGACTGATGTCTTTTTGGATTAATTTTTATGTTAGAAGTTCTCAATTTCCTTGCATAGTATGGAAAAATCCTTATGTAAAACTTGCTCTGGAAAAGAATTACTCATTGAACAAACTGATAACTTGTACCTAAGATCTAATTCATATTGCTTAAAATACCATGAATGCTCACTGTTGGTATTTTGTAAAATGAAATTATTCGAAAAATTCTTACGTATAGTAAATGAATCCAGAGGAATATGTAATCCATTACCTATAGCCTTGATATAGCTCTCTTTCAATGTCCAAAGATCATAGAAATATTCTAATCTCTGGTGGTCTTTTTTTGATATTAAATCATTATATTCTTCTTTTGTGAAAAACTGGCTTGCAATGTTTAAATCAATGGGCTGAATCATTTCAACATCAATGCCAATGTCAGAATGATGTGTTGCACATACCACCCATTCACCAGAATGTGATAGATTAAAAGAAAATTCCTTTACATTTTGTAAACAGGGCTTACCGTACTTATTTAAATCAAATTTAATATCATGTATTTTCATTCCGAATTTGTTACAAATGACTGTTCGAACTAGAATATCTGCAAGTAGAGTTCGGTACGCATCTTCAATTTTTAAAAATTGATTGATTCGTTTTTTTTTTTTTGTCAACATAATGCATCAACTGTTTAAAGGTTAAATCAGTGATGAATTTAGGAACTTTAACAGCATATATTTCTTTCATGTTTACACTCCAATTCCCAATAATAAAGGGCATATGTTAATAGGAAGGATTTAAACACCATTCAAGTACTGCCATAGCGCTATAGAGTTTATTCTCGGCTTGCTCAAAAACAATACTTGAAGAGCCATCAATTACTTCAGTAGTAACTTCATCTCCGCGATGAGCTGGCAAATCATGCATAAATATAGCATTTGAGAAATTTCCCATAAATTCTGTAGTGACTGCAAATGGATTAAAATCTAAACGCCAATTTGGGTCTAATTTAGAAGTTCCTGTTGTTTCCCAGCGTGTTGTATAAACGACATCTATGTCAGATGGTAGTGTATTCAGATTACTACTAGTAATAATTTTAGATCCTGACATCTTGGCATAGTTTTGGGCCATCTCTAGTGTATGTTTGGATAAACCGTACCCGTTGGGTGTGTAAAGATAAAGTTCTGTATTTCTATATCTTGTTAAAGCAAGAGCTAGTGCTGCTGCTGAGTTATTACCTTCCCCTATATATAGCACCCTAAGCCCCGATATTTCACCAAAATGTTTCATCATTGTTGTAAGGTCGGTTAATGCCTGTGTTGGATGTTCATCTGAACTCATTGCATTGATAACGGACATTCTTTGTTGTGCTGCAAATGAACGCATTTCTTCAGGACTTCCAGCGGTTCTAGCTACTAATCCGTCCAACATACTCGATAGTACTCGGGTAGTATCATCAATCGTCTCTCCAGTGTTTTCTTGCAGGTCATTTGGTCCGTATGAAATTATGTTGGCTCCCATTCGTAACGCTGCTGTAGAAAATGCAGTTCTTGTTCTTGTAGAAGTTTTTCGAAAATATATACCTACTACATGATCAACTAAAATTTTTCTATGAGTATCTTCACCTGTCGAAAATCTTAAGCCTCTTGATACAAGATTATAAAGATCATTATCTTTGAGATCTGTAAGACTTATCAAATGTCGCTTTTCCTTCATCTTCAAATTCCTCCATTTATTTAAAAAAATATAACATTATTTTACAAAATAATGATAACATATTATTTGATTACTTAGAATATATATTTTATTTCTACAAATTTCGCAAAAAACTGTTGTCTAACTGGAATTTTATTACTACAATTGAATATGTTAGCAATTTTTATGAATATTGATAATTTGTATAACCCAATTAATATTATTATGGAGTGATCAATTATTATGTCAGATAACTATGAAGAAAATGAAATAATCGTTGAGGCTTCACCTGCTCAAAAAAGATTATGGTTTTTTAATGAATTGGTACCTGATATGCCAGTCTATAACATATACTATTCATTTCATATTAAAGGAAATTTAATGATTGATATTTTGCAAGAAAGTATAAATGTACTGGTTAATAGGCATGAGTCCTTAAGAACTAGTTTTAAGATTATTGATGGTGAATTAATGCAAGTAATCCAACCTAAACAAATTATTCCCATTCATTATACAAAAATGAATGGCAGGTTTACGGATGAGGAAGAACAATCGAAAATAATTAGAAAATATATTGAAAATGAAGTAAGTCATTTATTTCAATTACATAATGGTGATTTACTAAGACTAAGTTTACTAGAAATTCATAATAATGAATTTATTTTAGTAATTAATATTCATCACATTATCTCTGATGGTTGGTCAATGGATATTTTTAGTGATGAGCTTACTAAAGTATACGGTTCCTTAAAAAAGAAAATAAGTACAAATCTTAATGATTTAATTATTCAGTATGCGGATTACTCAGAATGGGAACGACAACAAGCCGGGTCTTTTGACCAACAGCTTAACTATTGGAAAAAGAAATTAAACGATTCTCCTCCCATATTAGAACTACCATTGGATAATCAACGGCCATCAGTTCAGAGTTTTTCAGGAGCTCAATATGACTTTGAAATTCCCAAAGAATTGTACAATTCGATTAAGGAAATGAGCAAACAAGAAGGCTCTACCCTCTTCACGACGTTACTAGCTGTTTATAAAGTTTTATTGTTCAAGTATTCAGGTCAAGAAGATATATTAGTCGGAACTCCGATATCTAATAGAAATGATGAAGAAATCGAAAATATTATAGGAATGTTTGCTAATACTCTTGTGTTAAGGACCGAAATAGATCCTAACTGGACTTTTATTAATTTGTTGGAGAACTTAAAACAAGAGGTTTTTGATGCATATGATAATCAAGATATACCATTTGAAAAAATAGTGGATAGCTTGAATATTCCTAGGTCAACAGCGTATACTCCCTTTTTTCAAACCATGTTTGTACTGCAAAGTTCACCAAGGTGGGAAATGGAGGGATTACAGGTAAGCCCAATAAACATACATAATAAGACGTCTAAATTTGATTTGACTTTCACCATTAATGAATCAGAATCTTCTTGTGCATGTTCAATTGAATACTATGATAAGCTTTTTGAGGAAAAGACCATACAACAATTTGCAAAATCATTTAGCATCTTATTAGAAAAAATAATTAAAGATCGAAAGCAGAAGATATCTGAAATAAATATTGCAACTGATTTTCCATTTTTAAGTGATAGTGTAAATCAACATACTATACCTCAGGTTAATGAGCAGTGTATACATAACATATTTGAAGACCAAGTAAGAAAGTTTCCCTTACATACTGCAATTGTTTATCAAGAGAACTCATTAACTTACCAGGAATTAGAGCAACAATCAAACCAAGTTGCAAATTTTTTAGTTCGACAAGGTGTAAAAAAGAATTCCTTTGTTGGAATTTGTATAGATAGATCTTTAGAGATGGTTGTGGGAATTCTGGGGGTTTTGAAATCAGGTGCAGCTTATGTACCAATTGATCCAAAACAACCTCAAGACCGCCAGTCTTTTATTGTCAAAGATGTGAATATGGATTTTGTATTAACTCAGGAACATTTAATCAATAATTTTTCACATAATATTCAAGTTATAACCCTAGATCGAGATATTGAGGATATACAGAAAGAAGTAATTTCTAATCCAAAAGTTAAGGTGGATCCTCAAGATCCTGCTTATGTAATATACACTTCAGGTTCAACAGGTAAACCGAAAGGCGTTATTGTTCCTCATAAGAATGTAAGTAGATTATTTAGTAGTACATCACAATGGTTTGATTTTGATGAAAATGATATTTGGACGAATTTCCATTCTTTTGCATTTGATTTTTCAGTTTGGGAAATTTGGGGGGCTTTATTGAATGGTGGCAAATTAATTGTTGTTCCATACTGGATCAGTAGGTCGCCTAAAGACTTTATTAATTTAATGATTAAAGAAAAGGTTACCGTATTAAACCAAACACCAAGTGCTTTTAAAAATACAATGAATGTTTTACTAGAAGATGAACAATTCAAATTTGATCTTCGATACATAGTATTCGGTGGAGAGGCTTTAGAGTTTCAAGATCTTCAGCCTTGGTTTTCGCGTTATGGTGATGAGCAGCCTAGATTAATCAATATGTATGGGATAACGGAAACCACTGTACACGCAACTTATTTCCCTATTACAAAACAAGATGCTTTTCATTCTAAGGGGAGTATTATTGGAGTACCAATTCCAGATTTACAATTTTATGTACTAGACAAATTTATGCAGCCAGTTCCAAACGGTGCGCATGGAGAACTCTACATTGGTGGAGACGGATTAGCTAACGGCTATCTCAACAGACCAGAATTAACCAATGATCGATTTATCAACAATCCATATAAACCCGACCAACGGTTATACAAATCAGGTGATATCGTAAGAGTAAATGGTGAGGGTAATCTTACATATATCGGACGTATGGATAATCAAGTAAAGATAAATGGATATCGAATTGAACTTGGAGAAATCCAGAAAATTGTTAAAGGTTATCCTGATATAAGAGATGCCTTTATATTGGTTCATGAAGGTGATCAAACAAAAAAAATGTTATTAGCTTATATTGTTGATGATCAACAAGTTAATATTGATTCACTAAGGGAATACATCAGAAGTCAATTACCAGAATATATGGTTCCACAGAAAATTATACGAGTCGAAAAGTTCCAATTAACAAGTAATGGAAAAATTGACACGAAGGCATTAAAATCTCTGTTTACTGTTCATGATGATGAAAATAAAAGAAAAACAGAGTATTTACCAAGTAATGATTTTGAACAAACTCTAATTGAAATATGGTCGGATATTTTAAAAAAAGATTCAATTGGTTTAGAGGATAACTTTTTTGAGCTTGGTGGAGATTCAATAAGTAGTATTCGAATTGTATCAGAGGGTAGGAAATATGGTCTTGATTTTTCTATACAAGATTTGTTTAGAGAAAGAACTGTATCCCTTTTAGCTAACTCGATAATGAAAAAACAAAAATTACAGAATCATAAAAAAAGCCAAGAAGAAGTTTTGTTAAAACCAATAGAATTAAAAAAATGGCATCATGACATAGATGATGCTTATCCTCTAACAAAACTTCAAGAAGGGATGCTATATCAAAGTGATTTAATGGAAGGTTCAAGGTCATACATTAATATAACTTCTTTCAAAGTAAAAGTACCGTATAACCATGATGCATTGTATAGATCTATAGAAATTCTAATGAATGACCATGTCATTCTTAGAACGTCATTTGACTTAGTTAATTATGATGAACCGTTGCAGATTGTTCATAAGAAAGTTGAAATTCCTTTATTTAATTATGATATTGCAGAATTTGAAGATGAGATACAAGATAATATCGTTCGTGAATGGATAAAGAAAGAGAAAGATATACAGTTTAATTGGTATAAGGCACCATTATTTGCTATTACTGTTCATAAAAGAAATGACTATGAATTCCAATTTACGCTAAAAGAACACCATGCTATTTTAGATGGTTGGAGTGTAGCAAGCTTTATTAACGAATTGTTTGAAACATACATATCTTTTTCAACCAATGAACAAGTACCAGTAAAACAGTTAAATGTAAATGTTATGAAAAAATATGTTGAGTTAGAATCGCAGGCGGTTAATTCCCCTGAACAACTTTCATATTGGTTGCAAAATTTAGAGAGTTATGAACGTATTAACTTGCCTAAATTGAATTTACAACTATCAGAAATTTCTTCTAATCGGAAATTATCGAAGAAAATTGTAATTAGTGATGAAATATTTGAAAAGGTAAAGAAGCTAAGTAGAATGGCTTCGGTACATTATAAAGCTGTATTATTATCAGCTCATTGCTCGGTGCTCAGTCTATTAACGGGCCAAAGAGATGTGATGACAGGGCTTGTGACGAATGGTAGGCCAGAAATATCAGGCGGAGATAACTTTTTAGGTCTATTTTTGAATACGATACCTCTAAGAGTTAATTTAGAGGAGAAAACATGGTTGGAATTAATAAAGACTGTTTTTGATATAGAACAAGATTCCATTCCGTTTAACCGTTATCCAATGGTTAATTTAAAAAATAGTATTAGAGCTGACCGTTTATTTGAATCGACATTTAATTATATTCATTTTCACGTCTACAATTCATTAATATCAAATCAAAGTTTTGAGATTTGGGACACTTTAGATGAGGGAACAACTGAGATACCATTTAGCATTAGCTTTAGCTTGAATCCGAAAAATTCACAGCTTGAATTGATTGTTGAATGGGAATCAAATCTATTTTCAGTTGAACAAATGGATTTAATTATACGTTATTACAAAAAATGCTTTGAAGTAATGGCTGAAGATCCATACTCAGTAATTAGAACGGATAAATTAATTCCTGATTCAGATAAGAGAAAAATATTAAACGAATTTAATAATAAATCAGGAACTGAAAATAACTTTGCAAAATCTTGCTTGATTCATCAATTGTTTGAGGAGCAAGTGAAGAGAACGCCGATGAATGTAGCAGTTCAGTTTGAAAAAAGCACTTTAACTTATGAAGAATTAAATCAACAAGCAAACCGGTTTGCCAATTATCTATTAAGGAGCGGATTGGAAGTTGGCGATGTTGTAGGTATAGCAATGGAACGATCAATTGAACTAATAATTACAGTAATGGGTATTTTGAAAGCTGGGGGAGCGTACGTTCCTATCGATCCGCAGCAGTCAATCGAAAGAAATACTTACATGTTAGAACAATCAAACGCGAAAATCATTATTAGTCAAAAAGAAGCTTGTCGAGCAATCCCAGAAGGTAATTATAATCTAGTATTCTTTGGCGAGATTTTACCAGAATTAATAAAAGAGAGTTATATAGATTTAAACATTGATCTTAATTCAGAACATTCAGCTTATTTGATTTACACATCAGGGTCAACAGGTACTCCCAAAGGTGTTCTTGTGCCACATAGAGCTATAAGTAATCATACATTATGGAAACAAAGAGAGTTCCCATTAGGCAATCAAGATGTTGTATTACAAAAAACAGCTTTTACCTTTGATGTGTCTGCTTCAGAAATATTTGCTCCACTTATTTCGGGAGCAAAATTGCTAATGGCTAAGCCGAATGGGCACTTAGATCCTGAATATCTTTTAGATGTAATCAAAAACGAGAACGTCACACTTCTTCAGGTAGTGCCAACAATGTTAAATTTACTTACAGAATATGGTGAAAAATTAACAGCATGTACATCTTTAAATCGTGTTTTCTGTGGTGGAGAATATCTAAAATCAGACTTAGTTAAACAATTTTACTCGCTTCATCAAGGACAATTGATTAATTTATATGGCCCTACAGAAAGTTGTATTGATTCAACTTATTGGATCTGTGATAGGGATAGTAATATAAATCAAATACCGATTGGATATTCTATTCAAGGGTATGATGCGTACATTCTAAACTCTCAGCTGGAACTTTTACCAACGGGTGTTATAGGTGAATTGTATATTGGTGGAAAAGGCTTAGCAACGGGATATATTAATAGATCTGATTTAACAGCTGAGAGGTTTATTCCAAATCCTTTTAAGTACGATGGGTCTCGTTTATATAAAACAGGAGATTTGGCCAGGTTCCTCCCTGATGGAAGTATCGAGTATATAGGAAGAAAAGATCAGCAGATTAAAATTAATGGAAATAGGATAGAGTTGGAAGAAATTGAAGCTTCCATGAAACATCATCCAAATGTTATAGATGCGGTTGTTACTTCAGAAAAGGATCCATATGAAAATACATTTCTCGTGGCCTACTATGTCAAACGTGAAAGTAATTCTATGATAAGTAATAGCGAACTTAATGATTTTCTTAATCAAAAGCTTCCTTATTATATGGTCCCAAGTAAATACATTTGCTTAGAGAGCTTACCGACAACATCTAGTGGGAAAGTAGACCGTAAATCACTTCCAAAGAATGATTTTTATGACGAAGCTCCAAAGAAGAATTTTGAAGGCCCAGGAACTTTAATAGAAGCTAAAATGGTAGGGATTTGGTCAGAAGTTTTCAAAGTTGATTTAATCAGTATTAATGACAATTTCTTTGAGCTTGGTGGACACTCTTTAATTGCTATTAGAATTGTTTCTCGTGTGCGGGATGTATTTAATATGGATATACCAATTCGGTGTATTTTTGAAAATCCTGTTTTAAAAGAATATTGTCAGTATATTGAAGAGAAAGTTGGATCACAACAACACTTAGAGGAAGGAATTTGTTTAGAAGAACGGCAAAATGACGAACCAATACCTCTATCTTATGTTCAACAGAGTATATGGATTCACAATCAGATAGCACAAAATCCATCAATATATAATATTCCTTTAATTATCAAAGTGAATAGTGAAATGAAGCTGCAAGAATTACAAATAGCTCTGGAAAAACTCATGAAACGACAAGAATCTTTGAGAACCACCATTGTTTTAAAAGATAGTGATCCTATTCAGCAGATTCAAGATGATTTGACTGTCACAATTAAATTTGAAGATCTATCTAGAATGACCGATTATGACAAAAATCAAGCAATAAGTGAAAGAATTAAAACTCAAGTTTGGGAAACTTTTTCGGTATCTGTGGGGCCATTATTTAGATTAATGCTCATTAAACTTAGTGAAAAAGAAAATATACTTATTGGTTCTTTCCATCATTTGATTTTTGATGGGGAATCAAGTGCAATTTTTGTCAATGAACTGTTTAGACTTTACCAAAGCGAACTAAACCAAACCAAGGTCTTATATTTAAATGAACCTTTGAAATATCAATATGCAGACTATGCGAAGTGGCAAAGAAAATGGCTAACAGGTAAAGATTTTGAAAATCAATTAGAAAATTGGAAAAAGAAATTCGAACAAGAAAATACTAAATTAAATCTACCCTATGATTTCTTAAAAGAAGCAGAAGAGAAAAATGGCGAAATTTGTACTGCTACTTTGAACGAGTCATGTAATAGCCAAATTGACTCATTTTGTAGTGAATTTGGTTATACCAAATTCATGTTATTCATCACGGCATTTAATATCATAATGCACTATTTCTCAAAACAAAAAAATATCGTTGTTGGAACACCGGTTTCTATTAGAAATGATAGTGAATTTGAAAAAGTAATTGGTTGCTTTATTAATACTATCGCCCTTCGTTCAGATTTTAATACAAATAAATCGGTTCTTACTTTAATCAATGATACAAGAAATGAATCCATTAATGCTTATCAACACAGACAAGTACCGATAGAGAAGGTAAACCAGGAATTAGCGTTTAAAAATGGTAGATATGATCATTCGATTTTTCAAGTATTATTTGCTTTCCATAATGATGTGGAAGTAGATCCTATATTAAGAGAATTCGGAATAGAATTTGTTGAAGTGAATAATAGACCAGCTAAATTCGATATCCATTTTGATATCATTCAAAAAAATGATTCCTATACTATTTATTTAACATATGATCCTAGTTTATTTGCTAGAAGTACAATTATAAAATTATTAAATTGCTATAAATTAGTGGTTGATCAATTAGTAGATAATCCAAACATTATGTTAAGTGAAGTATTAGATGTGTTGGGCAAATATGAAATGAAACTTTTAGAGGAACGGAAGAATGAGTTATATACAAAAAGGCTTATAGAATTTTAAATAATCATCTGTCTTTGAAGGGGTGTTTGTTAAAATGTCATTCGATAAATTAGAAAATCTTTTTAATATAAAGGAATTTAGTGTTAATCAAAGCTTACCACTTGTTTTAGAGCCTAAAGAAAATACTTTTAATCTAATTGAGTGGATCAGTGAAAATAGAGAATTAATAAACAATCGATTACTTAAGCATGGGGGAATATTATTTAGAGGGTTTAACATTGAGAATGCTAACGAATTTAATTCATTTGTAAATAGTTACAGTGCAAATCTTGTAAACTATATGGAACGAACAACACCCAGAATTCAAATGAGTAATAATATCTACACATCAACCGAATATCCTGCTAACCAAACTATCGCGATGCACAACGAGCTTTCATATTCGATTTTATCTCCAAAACTTATTTGGTTTTATTCTTTAATACCTCCTACATTAGGTGGAGAGACTCCGATTGCAGATGTTAGAAGAGTCTATAATCGGTTACCTAATGAAATAATCAATAAATTTAAGGATAAAGGTTGGATGTTAGTAAGGAACTATGGAGATGGTTTTGGTCCATCTTGGCAAGAAGCATTTAATACAA
The DNA here is from genome assembly GCF_049537595.1 of Fictibacillus nanhaiensis. Taxonomy (GTDB): domain Bacteria; phylum Bacillota; class Bacilli; order Bacillales; family Fictibacillaceae; genus Fictibacillus; species Fictibacillus nanhaiensis_F. The sequence goes on along the minus strand of NZ_JBMULM010000004.1, from coordinate 220,318 downwards.
CTGAGAAAAGTGAAGTGGAAAAATATTGTAATGAACATCATATAGAATTTGAGTGGAAAACAGGTGATAGATTACGAACAAAACAAGTTCGCCAGGCTGTTCGTGAGCATCAGAATACAAATGAAATGATCTGGTTCAACCATATTTCTTTTTATCATATCGCTAACTTGTCACCAGAATTAAAAGAGCTATTCCTTAATGAATTCGGATTGGATAATATTCCATTTAATACCTATTATGGTGATGGGTCCAACATTGAAGATGAATACATTGAACAAATTAATCTTGCTTTTGAACAGGAAAAAATAGAATTTCAATGGGAAAAAAATGATGTCTTGATGTTGGATAATTACCTGGTAGCACATGCAAGAAATCCATTTCAAGGAGAAAGGAAAGTATTAGTTGCAATGGGTAACTAATACGGGGGGGGGCTATATGGAAGAATTATTACCTCAGCAAAGGCATATAATAGATCTCGAAAAAAGCGATTCAACGTTTTCCTATTTTTTACATTATACATTCATACTAGAAGGTAATCTAATTAGAAGTGTCTTTGAAGATACAGTCAAAGAATTTTGGCATAATAACTATGTTTTTCACTTCAACAATGCTATTGTTCCAAGCATAAAATATGTCGATTTATCAAAATGTGACAGACAGGAACAGATTACTCAAATCAATGAAATAAGCAGTAATAGTTTGAATAAAAACAATGAGAAAAAATATCATTTTGACAGTTTATTAATTGAATTATCTGAAAACAAAAACGTTTTAATAATAACTTATCCAGCCATAACTTCAGATATCAGTACTCAGTTAATAATGGATACCATCTCACAAATCTATAAATCAAAATTAGAGGGATTTGAATCAAATAAAAATCACGTTCCTTTTTTACGGGTCACTGAATGGCTTAATAATATTGAAAATTCAGAGGAGAGGATATATTCCAAACAATACTGGACTGATAGGCTAACAGAAGCGGAAAATCAAGAGGTATTATTTAAAAAAATAGAATTAAATGGAAATGTTGGAGTTTTTAAACCAAGAACTAAAAAAATATCTTTGGAGACTAACAATGATTTATTAAAAAGAATAAAAGAGTTGGTAAATGACAATTATCATGTCTCTGATTATCTCGTTGCAATCTGGACTTTACAATTAAGTAGATTGTTAAATACTAAAATGGTTAACATCGGATATTATTGCGAGGGAAGGGGTATTGATCAACTCAAAGGTATCATAGGACCAATTTCTAAGTATGTTCCTTTATGTGTGGACATCGATGAAGAGAGAACAAGATTAAATGATCATCTTGATAACATCATTAAATTAACAAAAGAATGTAAGGAATCACAGATTGAATTTTCTAGGAATCATACAAAAGACTTATCTGAAATACAAGTAAATAATTACTTTAAGTATGGATTTGATTATGAAGAAATTGAATCAGTACATATGGGATCGAATTTAAGTATACAGATTGAGAATTTGTATATGAATATTGACAAAAATGATCTAAGAATCTCATGTATCAATAACAATGAATCGATTATTTTGAACTTATATTATGATTCATATCAGTTTTCTGAAGAGGATATGGAGCGGGTACTGTATGGCTATAGTTCGCTTTTGGTGAATAGTATCAAAGATTTTTATTGTAAGTGTTTGGATATCGGATTTGATAAGAAGGAGAAAAATGAGTCTTCTTTAATTAAAATAGATCATTTTGTTCATAAGGAGTTCGAGAAAAAGGCAAGGCTATATCCTGATATGATAGCTTTAGTTTTCAAGGACAAATCGCTAAGTTTTAGACAATTAAACCAGCTCGCCAACAAATATGCAGCCTTAATGAAGGAAAAAGGAATTCAAAAAGGTGATATTATAGCAATTTCGATGGACAGAACCCTTGAGTATGTTATTAGCATTTTGGCTGTAATTAAAGTTGGGGGAACTTACCTTCCAATGGATTACAAATTTCCTATGGAACGTGTGAAATATCTTATTAATGATTCATCGGTAAATCTATTATTAACAGATAATAATCAAAATACTTCAGAAATTGAAGTTGAACAAATCATTGTATCATCTTTCTTGGATTCTGATTTAGAGAATTATAAAGACATTGATTATAGTATAGAACCACATGATCTGGTCTATACCATTTATACTTCAGGCTCAACGGGCGTACCCAAAGGTGTGCTAGTAGAACATGCTCAATTATCAAATTATCTTATGGGATTAAAGCAGAATATTTCTATTAATCCCGGTGATGTATGTGCTCATTTATCTAGCTTTGCTACTGATTTAGGGAATACAATACTGTTCCTATCATTATGCAAGGGAGGCACCCTACATATCGTACCAAATGATATTTTAAATGATCCCGATGAATTAGATATTTACATGACTAAGAATCAAGTAGATATATATAAGATTACTCCTACTCACCTTAGCAATTTAATTTCGGGTGGAGCTCATGACTTACTTCCTAGAAAATATTTAATTTTAGGAGGTGAAACACCGAAGAGTAACTTACTAAAAGAGATTGTTAAATCACGTAAATGTAAGGTTTTTAATCACTATGGTCCAACAGAGACTACTGTGGGTGTATTAATGCATAATTTTTCAATAGACGATTCATTAAATGATTCTCCAATAGGAAAACCGTTAATTAATACACAAGTCTATGTTTTAGATTCGTTTTTACGACCTGTACCGGTTGGTTTTCCAGGTGTGTTATACATTGGTGGTGCTAATGTATCAAGAGGATATTTAAAGAAAGCAGACTTAACAGCAGAACAATTTATACCTGACCATATCTCTGGTATCCCTGGTGCAAGATTATATAGAACAGGTGATTTAGTTCGTTATAATTCCAAGGGCCAAATCATTTATTTACAAAGAATGGATAATCAATATAAATTTAATGGTTATCGATTGGAATCTGAAGAAATAGAAAATTGTTTAGAAGAAATACGGGATATTAAAAAAGCAGTTGTCGTAGTTAAAGAAGAGAACGAGTTAAATCAACGCATAGTTGCTTATCTTCTTCCTAATAAACAAAATAAAATTCAAAAGGATAGTCTTCCAGACTACCTGAAACAAAGATTACCTGAATACATGGTTCCGTATACCTATGTAATTGTGGATAAAATGCCTATGTTCCCAAATGGGAAAATAAACAAGAAGGCGTTGTTAAACTTAACAATTGATAGTACGTCAGAATATACAGTTCCAGTGCTAGAAAGTGACGCTGAAAAAAAATTATTGTCAATATGGAAAGAGGTATTAAAGGTTGAACAAATCGGAGTGGAGGACAACCTTTTTAAACTAGGAGGACATTCACTTTCAGCAACGCAAATTATCATCAGGGTCCGTAAAGCCTTTGACGTTAATATTCCTTTGCGTGTGATATTTGATTCACCAACAATTAAAGGATTAGCAAAAATCATTGAAGAGACACTTGAGGAGAAATAATGTCTATGAATTCCTTTGACGAAATTAATGTAATCCATGCTGATAAAATACAGAATACTATTTCATCTGCACAAAAAAGACTTTGGTTTCTTAATCAGATGAGTCCTGAAGATCCGAATTATCATATACCTTTGGTTTTTAAACTAGAGGGGAATTTGAACATTAACCATCTTCAAAACAGCTTGAACATGGTAGTAAATCGCCATAAATCACTAAGAACTTCCTTCCAAATGATTGATGGAGATGTTGCTCAAAGAATCAATGATTCAATGCACATAACGATTAAAGTGGTGAAAAATAAGAATTTCACAAGTGAAAGTAACTTTTATCCAATAGAATATATTAAAGAAGAAATCAAGAAACCATTTAATTTAATAGAAGGACCTCTTCTTCGTGCTTGTTTGATAGAAGAAAGCAATTCTTGTTCGTATTTTGTTCTTGTATTACATCATATTATTACCGATGGCTGGTCTAATGATATTCTTTTGAAAGAATTATCATCATTTTATAATAGTTTTCAACTAGAGGAACAAAATAAGTTGAACGAAATAACAATTCAATATCGAGATTTTGTAAATTGGGAAGATGAACTATTTAACCCGCAAAATAAAAGATTTAAGAGCATTGTTGAATATTGGGAAAATACACTAAAGCATTACCCACACGTTTTGAATATACCTACGGATCAAACGAGAACTTCAGAACCTCAAACGAACGGAAGAATAGAAATAATGCATTTATCTGGCGAGGTTTACGAAGAGATTAAAGCGTTTAGTCTGGAAAAAAATGTATCGATATATATGACACTTTATGCTGCTTTTACAGTTTTGATACATAGATTCTCAGGACAAGAAAGTATATTAACAGGAACTCCAGTCGCTAATCGAAATGAAATTGATTTTGAAAAAATTATAGGTCTGTTTGTTAATACTATAGTTATACCATCGAATTTAAATAATAATCCTACATTCATAGAACATCTAAAAAATATGAGAAATAACATACTTGATGCATTCGATCATCAGGAAATGCCTTTTGATAAGTTAGTAGAAATTATAAGGCCCGAAAGAGATATATCAATTAATCCTTTATTTCAAACAGCTTTTTCATATCACAAAAAAAGTGTGTGTCCTTTAGAGTTAACGGAAATAGTAGTCACTTCTTTAGATATTGACTTAAATACATCAAAGACGGATATTTACATGGTTATTGAAGAAACGGAAACGAATATCATACTTGCAATTGAGTATAATTCAGATTTATTTAATACTTCAACAATTCAAAGCTTGTTAAATTCATATAAAGCTATTTTAAATAGTGTTGTTAATGATCCGTCGATTAGAGTGAAGGATATTAGTTTATTAAATGACACTGAGAGGAATAAGATGCTTCATTTGTTGGATGAGACTAGCAGTCCTACATCCAATCTAAAATGTATCCCTCAACTATTTGAAGAACGTGCTTTAAGTCATCCGAATGTAGTAGCTGTAGAAGTAGGAAATAATAAAATGACCTATTCCCAATTAAATGATAAAGCGAATGTACTTGCAAATGTTCTGCTTCACAACGGAGTTAAAACAGAAATGGTTATTGGAATAAGTGTAGACCGATCATTTGATATGGTAATAGCTTTATTGGGTGTATTTAAAGCAGGGGCATCCTATTTGCCTCTAGATCCGGCTCTTCCAGATGAAAGAATTAACTATATGCTAGAAGATTCTAACGTGAAAATAATCATTACGAATGAAAAAGTAAATCGTTCTTTTGATAAAGATCGATTTGAAGTACTAAATCTTAATTCTTTAAAAGAAGCATATGAAACGCATGAAAACTTAAATGTAGAGTTAAGTCTGGATAATCTAGCTTACACCATTTATACATCAGGGACGACAGGGAAACCAAAAGGTGTTCAAATTCCTCATAGAGGATTAAGCAATTTAGCATACAATGAAATGAATACCTACAATATTGGAATTGGAAGTAAGGTGCTGCATGTAGCTTCATTTGGATTTGATGGAGCATTATATGGGATTTTAATTACATTACTAAATGGCGGTACGTTAATCATTGCTGATCTTAATAATTATGATATTGACTATACAATTAATGATTTACTAAAAAGCAAAAAAATAAATTATGCTAATTTAACTCCATCTTTTCTTAGAGTGTTTGATTCAGAAGGTTTAGATTCTTTAGAGACGATAGTTTCATATGGGGAAGAATTAACTAATGAATTAATTGAGAAATGGTCTTCTCCAAACAGAAAAATCTTTAATGGGTATGGACCTACGGAAACCACAGTCGGTGCAACCTCAGCAGAATGTGGTTTGCAATTTTATGAAAAACCTCCAATTGGCCGTCTTTTTAAAAATTATTCTGCATTTGTACTTGATGAAAGGCTTCAATTAGTTCCTAAAGGCTTTGAAGGAGAACTATACATATCAGGAGTGGGCCTTGCTAGAGGTTATATTAACCGGCCTGATTTAACTGCAGAGAAATTTATTCCTAATCCATTTAGTTCAATGGGAGAGAGAATGTACAAGACGGGTGATATAGTAAAAGTTTTGGATGATGGCAATCTAGTATTTATTAATAGAAAAGACGATCAGCTAAAAATTAGAGGCTATAGAATTGAATTGAAAGAAATTGAATCGAGCATCCAAGAACACCCTTATGTTAAAAACGTATTTGTAGATGTAGTTGAAAAAAACAAAGAAAAGAAAATTGTTGGTTATTTAATATTTAAAGATGGAATAGTTGGATCAGCGCATGAAATATTAAAATTTTTAAAATTAAAACTACCGTCATATATGATTCCAGCACAACTTATCATTATTGATTCATTTCCCTTAACATCAAATGGAAAAATTAATAAAGCGGCATTGCCTCAGGTTAATTTTTCACGGAATATTGATACACCTTATAATGCACCAGCTACTAAAATAGAAATTGCAATTCATAAAATATGGACAGAAGTACTTGGAGTGGAGAAAATAAGTATTGACGATGATTTTTTTGATATTGGTGGACAATCTCTACTTGTTGCAAAAATTGTATACAAAATAAGTGATCTGTTTAAAATTGATTTACCAATTAGAGTTATTTTTAAAGAACCTACAATATCAGGCATGGCGAAAATGATAGAAAAAGTATTAATAAATGGGTTAGAAAATGTCTCAGAACAAATTGCCAAAATTGATCTTTCAGAAGAAGCAAAATTAAATATTTCTTTGAAAAAAATACCATTTAATGTAGAAAATCAACTACAAGAATCTGCTATATTTCTAACGGGAGTAACTGGGTTCTTAGGTGCTTTTATTTTGCATGAATTACTAAAACAGACAAAGGCAAGCATTTATTGTTTGGTAAGAGCTTCTAATGATGTCAGTGCACTCATTCGAATTAAAGAGAGCTTATCATCTTATGGATTATGGGATGAAAGTCAAGCGGAGAGAATTATTGCTTTGAATGGTGATTTATCTAAAGTTAATTTTGGACTTAAACAAAATAAATTTAATTTCTTAGCATCAATTATTGATGTGATTTATCATAATGGGGCATTAGTTAATTTTACGTATCCGTATTATTCACTTAAATCTACAAATGTAGGTGGCACCCATGAAATAATTAAATTATCACGCCAACAGAAAATTAAGCCTATACATTTTATTTCAACTCTTTCAGTATTTCCAACTTCCAATTTGGACGGATCTAATATTGTTTATGAAAATGAAATATCAGAGCACAGTAAAGGTTTGGGAACAGGCTATTCTCAGAGCAAATGGGTTTCTGAGCAGATGCTTTTTCAATTACGTAAAGTAGAACATCCGCTAAGTATTTATAGATTTAGCAGAATTATTGGCCACAGTGTTACAGGTGTTTGTCAAACAAATGATTTTCTCTGGAAATTTATTCAATGCTGTATTCAAATGAATAGTTTTCCTAACATAAATATGGAATATGATGTTCTTCCAGTTGATATTGCTGCGATGTCACTTATAAATCTATCAAAACAGAAAGAAAGCTTAGGAGAAAATTTCCATATTTTCAATAATAATAAATTACAGTACAACACTATATTAGATGCGGTAAGACAAGCAGGATATGATTTTAGATTAATTCCTTACGAGGAATGGATTCAAGATTTAAATACTCTATCAAAGAATACTGGTCAAGAAGCACTCTCAATTATTAATGTAATATCTCAAAATAGTTCGGATGGTTTTCCAGTAGTTTTTAATAAAGACAAGACAGAGTCCAGATTGAATAATGATTTAATTTCAAACCCAACTATTACTATAGGATCATTAAAAAATACAATTTTAAAATTTATTGAAAATGGAGTTTTTAGTCCTCCAAAATAAAAATTATTAGAGGTGTTAAATATGGACGGATTTACTTTATTTCAAGTAGTTATCAATGAAGAGGAACAGTATTCCATTTGGCCAAAGGAATTAGATATTCCGAGAGGTTGGAATGAAGTGGGCTTTCAAGGAGATAAGAAAAAGTGTTTAGAATATATTAATCTTCATTGGAAAGATATTACGCCCAAAAGTGTTAGAAAAAAACACACTGAAAATATAGTTGATGCAAAATAAGGAAGTGATAAACATGAATAATAATTGTTACTCAATAGGTGAGTTAAACTATTTACTATCTAATTTAGAACCTTTAAAAGAAACACTGAATTATGTTTCATATGCTTCTAAACCTCATCCATCAAAAGGCTCGTCAGGTGCAATTTGTCCATTCTTACCAAAAGCTATCGCTTTAGATTCAATATGGTGTTCAGTAATTGACTCATGTAATTTTGATTTAAATGCGATGCAAAAAGTAATTGATGAAAGTGTTCAACTCTTTGAATCTCTGAATGAAAAAAATGAAAAATACAAATTATATAAAACATTAGTTTTGATTTTTCCCAATATTCCTTCAGAACGGGTGGAAGAAATAATAACAGGTGTTCATAGAACATTTAAAAGAAAATTAGTATATAGAGGGCTAATGATTGGTGAATTTTTTACCGATAATAGCCATCATGGTTTATACAATAAAGATTTTTTTCCTTTGAGGAGCAATGTTCCCTTGATAGCTATTAGAAACCTAGTTCCAGAAGACTTACCGTTTTTATCTAAAGAGAGTGATAGTGTAGAAATGCGAATAGATTTTTTAAAAGGATATTTACAAACATTCGAGGGTACTTTAGATTCAAACCGCTTTACCAAAGCATCTGAAATGTTAGAAGATTTATATATTAAATAACAGTAAGGAATTGGAGGTATGAGAATGAGTAAAAGTCAATCTGTTTATGAGGAGTATCACAGTGTAGACATCTTATTAAGTCTACAAAAAGAGAAAGAAGATTTGTGCTGTAATGATGAACTTAACTTTTTGATTATTCCACAAATCTGTGAGCTACATTTTAAACTTGTTTTACATCACTTGGATATTGCTCAAAATTATATTGAAGAAGGTCAATATACACATGCAATTCATCAAATGAAAATGGTAAATCAACATGTTAAAATGGCTACCAATGCAACAATATCTTTAAATAGTATAGAACCTATCGGATTTTCAAAAATAAGAAAAGTTCTTGGGAATGGTAGCGGACAAGATTCACCTGGTTTTAAACAGATTTTAAAAAAAGGTCCCCTGCTTTGGATTCCATTTAAAAAGAAGATTGATGATGTAGGTGTTACTCTCGTGGATCTGAATCTTTTGCCAAATGAACATTACACTATGTTTCTATTAATGCAAGAATTACTATCATTTGATCAAGAATTTAAGAACTACAGATATCAACATATGATATTAGTAAAACGAATGATAGGGATTGATTCTAATAGCTTAAAAGGTGCTCCAGCAAAAATGCTAGAAAATGGTATGAAAAGAAACTTTTTTCCAGAGCTATGGGAATCGGTTAATATGTTTACTAAATATATAGGTACTACTTACTAATAGACTGAAAGTATGAAGGGAAGTCCGTTTATTAACATGGACAAAGATAACTTACTAATCTGTTTAAAGCATAATCCTAAAGCAAAAGTAAAACTAATATGTTTTCCATATGCTGGCGGAGGTGTATCTTTTTTTCGTAAGTGGGTTAAAGAAATCCCGGATTATTTTGAAATTTATTCCATTTCACTTCCGGGAAGAGAAAATAAACTGAAAGATGTATCTTATGAAAATTACTTGCCTCTTGTCCAAGATATTTCAAAAAATATTATTAGTCAGTTGAAAGATGATAGATTAATTTTCTTTGGACACAGCTTGGGAGCAATTATCTCTTTTGAAGTATCTCATTTTTTGATGAAACATTATCAAAAACTACCCTTAATACTTTTTGCGTCGAGCTGTAAAGCACCACATTTTTTTATAGAGAATAACCCTCTAGGTAGGTTATCGAACGATGAGTTAATAATAAAACTTAAGGAAATAAATGGGACTCCGAAAGAAATTTTTGAAAATAAAGATTTGCTAGACTTTTTCCTTCCTATCATTAGATCGGATTTAAAGATTTGTGACTCTTATCAATTTTCACATAGAGTAAAATTAAACTGTCCAATAACTGTATTGGGTGGATTAGAAGATCAAATACAAGTGAAATATTTAGAATATTGGAAAGAATTAACCGATCAAACATTCCAAATTCAATTATTTAAAGGTGATCATTTCTACTTAGTAGAAAACGAAAAAAACGTAATAAATACTATAATTAAATCAGTAATAATACAAAACAGGGGGTAAATATTGACATGAAATACAAATCATTAGGTAAATCAGGATTGAAGGTAAGTAGATTAGTATTAGGTACGATGAACTTTGGCAATTTCACTTCAAGAGAAGAAGCTTTTAAAATAATGGATGCAGCAGTTAATCATGGAATTAATTTTTTTGATACAGCAAACGTATATGGTAATAGTGACTCATACGGCTTAACCGAAGAAATCATTGGAGATTGGTTTGCACAAGGTAATAATCGAAGGCAAAAAGTTATTTTGGGAACAAAAGTATATGGGGATATGAATGATATAGATGGTGGTCAAAACGATGACTCTTTGGGTCTATCTGCATATAAAATTAAGCACCACCTAGAAGCATCACTTAAAAGATTAAAAACAGATCATATCGAATTGTATCAATTACATCATATTGATAGAGACGTACCTTGGGAAGAAATATGGGGTGAGTTAGAAAAACATACGATGAGTGGGAAAATTGACTATGTTGGTTCAAGTAATTTTGCTGCATGGGATTTAGCAATTGCTCAAAGTTATGCAAGTAAGAGGAATTTCTTAGGTCTAATTTCTGAACAACATAAGTATAACCTATTATGTAGAATCCCAGAATTAGAAGTATTACCTGCTGCTTCACATTTAGGTATAGGGATAATTCCGTATAGTCCTTTATCTGGAGGGTTATTGGGAGGTTCTGCATTACAAAATGCTGGTCCAAGAAGTTTACGTCAAGCAGAGAGATTAGAAAAACATCGGCCGCAGCTAGAAGAGTATTCGAAATTCTGTTCGGAAATTGGCTTAGGAGAAGATACTGTTGCACTTGCTTGGTTACTAGCAAACACAAGTGTTACTTCTACAATTATTGGTCCAAGAAACGTTGAACAATTGGAAAAATGTATCAAAGCAACTGAGGTTAATTTATCAGAAGATATGATGGATAGACTTGATGAAATATTTCCAAGTTTAGGCGGAAAAGCTCCGGAAGCTTATGCATGGTAAAGGAAGTGTAGAAGTTTGTTAAATCGACTAAAAAATTTACAATTATTGATTGGTAATACCCCAATATTAAAGTTACAAGATGATACAATTAATCTTTTTACTAAAATAGAATCTCAAAATTATATGGGCAGTGTAAAAATAAGAGCAGCCATTTATATTATTCAAGAAGCAATAAAAGAGAATTTAATTAATAAGAATACCACTGTAATTGAGTCCTCTTCTGGAAATATGGCAATATCACTAGCGCTAATCTGTAGAACTTTAGGTATTAACTTCATAGCTGTAATAGATCCAAATATCAATTCCTACTATGAAAAAGTATTACGAACATTAGCATATAAAGTAGAGAAAGTGACTGAGCGTGATTCGGTTGGAGGCTATTTATCTAGTCGGATTAAAAAAGTAAAGGAACTCTGCATCAATATACCCGAATCTTTTTGGACAAATCAATATGAAAATATTAATAACGCAAAAGCACATTATTATGGTTTAGGAAAAGAAATATCAGAGTATTTCGATGAATTACACTATGCTTTTATTGGTGTGAGTTCTGGAGGAACCATTAGTGGAGTATCAAAAAGATTGAGAGAAAAACATAAGGGGATAAAAATCATAGCAGTAGATTCAGAAGGATCATCTATATTTAGAAATGATTTTAAAAAAAGACATATCCCTGGTATAGGTTCGAGTTTTACTACGTCTCACGTGAAAAATTCTATAATTGATGATGTTGTCATTGTATCAGAAGTAAACTCTATTATAGGATGTAAGCTATTGCTAGAAGAACATGGGATCTTTGTTGGTGGTTCATCAGGAACTTGCTACATTGCAATTAAAGAATACTTTAAAAATAATATGTTAAGCGGGAATGATAAACCCAACGTAATATTTATTAGTCCAGATGGGGGATCACCCTATATTGATACCATATATAATGAAGATTGGATTAATGAAACATATATGCAATCTCTAATAAACATTTGAATACTCAACGAAGGAAGGATGTAATTACATCCTTTTCTTTCGTTTTATTTTATGAAAAATTTACTTTTAAACGTAATAAATATTGCGCTTTAGAGTAATATGAATTATCCTGTTCTTAGGAGGAGGGGTTTAATGGAAAATATAAGACTAAATGTTTCATTACTTCGAAAAAGGGTTCCGAACCTTACTCGTGAAGCTCGTGCAGTCGGTCTTAGACCGGCTACGGTCTCAAATTTATGTACAGGAAAAATACCAATAGAGCGCGCAGAAATCAAAACATTGGTAGCGCTTTCGGTTTTAGCTGATTGTAGTTTAGATGAACTTATAATCCGGGATGAAAATGGTGAATTGATTGAAATTGGAATTAAAACAATTGACTTATTTGCCCCATTAATTACTGGAGGAACAGTAGGTCTGGTAGCTAGGCCAGGAATGGGCCAGTTAGTAGTTTTGGGTGAGGTATTGCATCGATTAAAAAAAAATAAAAATTGTATGGTTTTATTGTTAAAACCGCAAGGAGATTATCCAGAGATTAGTGATATTACTAATAACGTTGACATTATTGCAGCTTCTATTGAAGAAGCATACAAAGTCACAATAGATTTAGGTGCTGATACAAAGATTGTCCTTGCTGCAGACCGTTCTCATGTTATTACAAGAGAGATTTACAAATTACAAGAGCGTCTTAAAAAAGTAGGTATCAATTATGTTTCTACATTTTTAGTTGATTTAAAAGGTGAGGCTGTTGATGTTGATCTACCTTATGGTCCATTAGAAACATTGTGGCAATTCGATGCAAATCTTGCAGCTAGGGGAAAATATCCAGCCATTAACCCTTTATACTCTACTTCAACAATATTAGAAGGAGAATTTACTAATCATGATCATTTTGTAATACAACAAAAAGCAAAAAAACTAATTAGACGTTATAGGGAATTACGTTCATTGGTTAATGTAAATGGAAAAGACAAATTACCAGGCTTAGAAAAACAAACTTATATTATAGGTGAACGTTTAGAAGCGTATTTAACTCAACCGCTTTACGTTGCAGAAGAGGTATCTGGAAAAAAAGGTGTGAATGTAAATTTATTGGATACATTAACGGATGTTAGAAAAATTTTAGATAAAAAATATGATGAAAGAAATATATCCGAATTGGAGTATATAGGTAGATATTAAAATTTTGGGGGATAAACGAAATGATAAAAAGCAACCCATATATTACAGTTTTTAAAAATAAAAATTACTCTAAAATGTTTTTCGCTTACTTGTTGTCTCAAGTAGGAACTGTAACAGGTTTAACTGCCTTTGCATTTTATTTACTTGATCGTTTTTCAGAAAAACCTTTCTACACCACATTAGCGGAAATTATGTATTCTTTGCCAGCTTTACTGCTATTCTTTCTAACTGGAGTTATTGCTGATCGATTAGATAGAAAAAAAATATCAATAAGCTGTGATATTATCGCAGCAATACTCACATTTTTAATTTTTTTGTCAGTAAAGGCTGATATTTTACCATTAATTTTTGTTTTGCTTTTTATTAGAAGTGGAGTTACTAAGTTTTTTGAACCAGCAGCTATTTCAATAGTGAAGGGTGTACTTAGTAAAGAAGAGTTTCCTTTTGCAATGGGATTAAATCAGATGCTTATGAGTATTTTCATCATTGTAGGAAGTAGTTTAGGCGCATTAAGTTATTCATTACTCGGTATCACAGGGGCGATATTAATTGATATGGCTAGCTTTATAGCTTCAGCATTATTAATTAGTCTTTGTAAGGTGAAAACGGAAGTAAGGCTTCCAAATGGTAAAACCAAACTTTCTGAATTGAAATTTCCAAATATAATTAAACAATTTGGAGAGGGGGCAAATTATATTAAAAGCAATAAAATTTTGGTTTCCCTTTTTATAGGAATTCTAATTTTAGGTATTGTAGAAGGCGCAGAGACTGTAATGAAATTGTTTATTTTAAAATATAAACTTGCTCCTTCAGACTATCAAAGTTCATTAGTATGGTTAAATACTACTTACGCAATTGGAATTTTCATAGGGAGTTTAGTTGCTTCACATAAACTAATAAGAAGTATAGCTTTTCATAAAATGATTACGTTTACAATGCTAATAATGGGTAGTACGCACTTATTACAAGCTTTAGTACCTAATTTTGTTGTTTTCTTAGCAATAAACTTTCTGTATGCTCTTGCAATACCTCTATGTAATATTGCTCTATTTGGATGGCTAGGCCAACTAGTTGACAATAATTTTATGGGGAGAGTACAGGCTTTGATAAACCCAATTATGATGTTGACTTTTACTGCTACACAAGGATTTATTGCTGTTTCATTTCCGAAGTTTATAGATATTACTTTTTTATTTTATTTAGCAGGTATTTGTGAGATTCTCTTGTTTTTATTCTTTTTTACGTCACTTCCCTATTTTATTAAGAAGAGGGAAAATGCAGAAAGTGAGGTTAACGTCTCTTGAGTATTTTGACGAATCAGTCAAATGATAGCGCTTATATTATGTATACGTCTGGAACCACTGGAAGACCAAAAGGTGTAGAAATAAGTCATAAAAATGTTTTAAGGCTGGTTAAAAATACTAACTATATAAATTTATCAACGGATACTGTAATTTTACAAACAGGTGCAATATCTTTTGATGCAACAACATTTGAAATATGGGCTACATTGCTTAATGGAGGTCGACTAATCTTAATTGATAAAGATAAGCTTTTGGATACTGAAAGTTTAAAGCAAACAATATCGGAAAATTCCGTTAATACCATGTGGTTAACTTCACCACTGTTTAATTATTTATTTACAGAAGATATTCATCTTTTTAAAGAATTACACACTCTAATCGTGGGTGGGGATGTTTTACTAGCAGATAATATCAATATGTTGATTGAAGAGTATCCGCATCTACGAATTATTAATGGGTACGGACCTACTGAGAACACCACATTTTCAACAACATATTTAATTGAGGAAAAACATGAAAATATCCCAATCGGAAAACCTATTTCAAATTCAAAAGCCTACATTCTAAATAAATATAATCACCTGCAACCTATTGGAGTGCCAGGTGAATTGCATTTAGGTGGAGATGGATTAGCTAAGGGATATTTAAATAATAATTTTTTAACTCAAGAAAGGTTTATATCCAACCCTTTTAATCAAAAGGAGAAATTATATAAGTCAGGTGACTTAGCGCGATGGTTACCAGATGGAAATATTGAATTTTTAGGTAGAATTGATAAACAAGTGAAAATTAGGGGTTTTCGTGTAGAAATTGGAGAGATTGAAAGAAACATTTTAAAACATCATAAAGTTAAAGAAGCAATAGTGATCACAAAGGAACAAAAAAATAATGAAAAAAGTTTGTATTTGTATTACACATTAAAAGAAGTAGAATCACCTTCAGAATTAAAGAAATTTCTATCCCGATTATTACCAAATTATATGATACCGTCCAAGTTTATAGAAGTTGACTCAATACCTTTAACTACAAACGGAAAGGTTGACACAAAGAAATTACCAGTTAATGATACCTTTGAAATCAGCATTACAACGTCCCCTCAAAATGATATCGAGAGGTATCTAGTAGATTTATGGAGGGATACTTTAAGGTTAAAAGACGTAGGTGTTGAAGATGATTTTCACAACTTAGGAGGAAACTCACTATCAGCAGTGCTAATATCATCTCGTATACAAAAACAATTTAATATTAAATTTCCTTTTTCAAAAGTATTAAAGTTATTGACAATTAAAGAAATAGCACAAGATATAAAATATACAAAAAAGGAAAAAAAAGTGAATATTACTAAGTTAGATTTAAGAAATAATAGGTAATATTTAAAAAATATAGTAAAATATAGAATGAAAATTAAATTACTGGAGGAACTTAAAAATGTTTAGAGAAATGCACAAATCAAAAATTCATAGAGCTGTTGTTACAGAAGCAAATCTTAACTATGTAGGAAGTATAACAATTGATCAGGATATTCTTGATGCATCTGATATTCTTGAAAATGAAAAGGTGCAAATAGTCAATGTTACAAATGGTGCGAGATTGGAAACTTATGTTATTTCAGGACCAAGGGGAACTGGGACTATTTGCCTTAATGGAGCAGCTGCAAGGCTTGTACAACCAGGAGACATAGTAATAATAATATCTTATGCGATTATGAATGAAGAAGAAGTTCAAAATCACGAACCCAAGGTAGTATTGGTAAATGAAAATAATCAAATAATTAATGAAGACTATAAAGAATTACATTCGTGTGTTCAAATATAATGGTAATTTACTAGTTTCACCTACAAATTAAAGAGGGTGTCTAAATGAATACTTCTACTGAATTATCAAGTGAACAGTATATTTCTCTAAAAAAATACTCAAAATTAAAGGAATTATCTTGTGTATTTGAGGTATCAGTTGAAACGATTATTACAGGTATTTGGGGATTGCTTATACAACGTTATAATAACTCCCTAGAAAATACAGTTAAAGTTGTGAATCATTCTAAAGATATTATTTGTAAAATGCAGATTAGTCATATTAAAAATCAAAAAATTAAAGAATATTTTGAAATGATTCAAAATAATATATATGGGTTGGACATAGAAAATGATATTAATGAAATAAATTCAACGATACACCTCTATATGGGAAATAATAAAGATCAGGAAAATAAGTTTAGAAGTTATTTGAAAAAAAACAAATGTTCCGATATTAACTTAATTGTCTCAATAGGAAACCCAACTAAAATAAAAGTTCTGCACAATACCCATGTTGAAGAAGAGCTTGAACAAAGAGTAATAAAACATTTCATCCATGTAATAGAACTAATGGTAAGCACCCCTTACATAAGAGTGAATGAAATCGAAATACTTACACTAGATGAAAAAAGAGCTATATTTGATAATAATAATACTGAATATTTAATACCTCATTCTAAGATACATGAATTATTTGAAGATCAAGTACTTAAGACACCTGATAAAGTTGCAGTTTCCTATGAAGGCAAAACAATAACATACTTAGAGTTAAACATGAAGGCTAACCAGCTTGCCCGAGCAATTCATAAGACGGGATTAAAAGAAGGCGAGGTTGTAGCTCTTACATTAAAAAGATCTTCTGAAATGTTAATTGCACTGCTGGGAACTTTAAAGGCTGGATGCATTTGTTTACCTATAGATACTAATAACCCGAACGAACGTATTGATTTTATTCTTAAAGATAGTAAAGCAAAAATGATTATTACAGAAGATTATAAAAACAATACTTTTAAAGGGGAATATTTAATATTTGGAAAATCTTCTTTTAATGAATATAAAACAAGCAATCTTGAGACTAAATACTTAAATGACTTAGCATATATCATATATACTTCTGGATCAACAGGAGAACCTAAAGGTGTTCTGCTAAAACATTCTGGAGTAGTTAATCATGCATTTGCAAAAATATTTGATTTAGAAATTGACAAAGAAGATATCATTAGTCATAACTTAAATTTCACATTTGTCGCCTCAATATGGCAATACTTGTCTCCTTTGTTTACCGGTGCTCAGATTATTATCTTTCCTGATGAAGTAATTAAGAACCCGGCATTATTACTAGATCAAATTGATTATTATAAAATTACAATTCTTGAAATAGTTCCTTCCGTGTTAAAAACATACATACATACTATTGAATGTGGCTCTCCTATGTTTCAATTTAATACTCTAAGACATATTCTATTAACTGGTGAAAAAGTAAGCAGCCAATTGGTTAATGATTTTTACAACCATTATAAAATTCAATTAACAAATGCTTACGGTCAAAGCGAATGTTCTGATGATACTCTCCACTATAGAATTCCTTATGATATTAAAACAAAAGTAGTTCCTATAGGGAAACCAGTTATAAATACTAAAGTGTACGTAATCGATGTATTCAATAACTTACAAGTATGCGGTTTTCCTGGAGAACTTGTAATAGCCGGTGAGGGTGTTTCTCCTGGGTACACCAATAAACAACTAAATACTAACTTTGTAGAACACTTAATTCCTGGACAAAGTAAAGTGTTTAGAACGGGAGATACTGTACGTATAAAAACTGACGGAAATATTGAATACTTAGGAAGGAATGATTTTCAGGTAAAAATTAGAGGTCACAGAGTAGAACTTGAAGAAATTGAATCTATGATCATTGAGATTCCTGGAATTCAAGATGTTGCAGTCTTATCTAAGCTAAATGACACTTTTACTGAAAATCAACTTATTGCATTTATAGTTTACAAAGAAGGTGCAAGAATTTCGGACTTTTATCATGTCCTAGAAACAAGACTCCCATCCTTTATGATTCCATCTCATATAATTGAGCTAGACAAACTACCTTTAAATGATAATGGGAAAGTCGATAGAAAAAAATTACTTAAAATTAAAGATGTTTCTCAATTAGATTCTTTACAAGATTATTCTAGTAAGCATGAGTATATTGCTCCTAAGAATGAAATAGAAAAAGAACTAGTTAACATATGGAAGAAAGTAATTGGGAGAAAAGTAATAAGTACAAATGAAAAGTTTATTGAACTAGGTGGAAACTCATTAAATGCAATGGTCTTATCCACTATGATTAGTACTAAATTTAATGTAGATATACCTTCTACCATGATATTTCAGAGACCTACAATACAACAAATTGCGGAATGTATCAATAATGGTAAAAAGGTTACAACTATCAATCCTGTTAAACCTATGGATTTTTATCCAACCTCTTCGGAACAAAAAAGAATGTACATCGTAAGTCAATTAAATAGTGGATTAACAGCCTATAATATTCCTCTTATTTTACAGATAGATGGAGTATTGAATATTAATAAACTAGAAAATGCTTTTCAAAGTTTAATTCAAAGGCATGAAACGCTTAGAACCTCATTTGAATTAATCAATAATGAGTTATATCAAATAATTAGTGATGAAGTTTTGTTTAGGTTAGAGAAAACATCTACAACCAATCAACAATTAGAAAGTATAGTAAATAATTTTATTCAACCATTTGATTTAGGAAAAGCCCCACTTTTTCGTGGGAAATTGGTCCAAATAAATAACAACCGTCATGTTTTAATGATAGATATACATCATATTATATCAGATGGCTTATCTATGAATATCATTCTGAAAGATCTTGCTACATTTTATCGTGAAGAAACAATAAATTCATTAAGTGTCCAATATAGAGATTATTCTTCTTGGCAACACAAGTATAAATTCAGCGAAGTAGTGCAAAGCCAAGAGCAATATTGGATTAATTTATTTACTAATTATGAGCCAATACAAATACCAACTGATTATGTGAGACCAGCAATTCAACAATTTGAAGGTAATCAGTTATCATTTGAGGTTGATTCAGAAATCTTAAACATGTTGAAAGAAATATCAAAAAATAATGACGTGACTCTATATACTCTTTTATTAGCAGCTTTTAATGTTCTTTTATATCGGTATACAGGCCAAGAAGACATAGTTGTAGGATCACTTGTAGCCGGTAGGAATCATGGAAATCTTATGGATGTTATAGGAATGTTTGTAAATACATTAGCATTAAGAAACTGGCCAAAAGGAGATAAGACTTTTCAGGAATTTTTACTTGAAGTAAAAGAAAATGTCCTCAAGGCACATGAGAATCAAGATTATCCATTTGAAGTATTAGTTGAGAAATTAAAATTCCATACTGATATTAGTCGTAATCCTTTATTTGATACATTGTTTATTTTCCAAAATGATGTTATGGAGGATGTTAACCTCTATGATTTAAAATTAACAATTTATCCTCAGAAGAGTAAAGTTTCAAAATTCGATCTAACACTTGTGGCTGAGGAACAAAATAATAAGCTTATATTTAACATAGAGTATAGTATTCATTTGTTTAAACAAGAAACAATAAAAAGATTTTTTAATCACTATAAAAATATTTTAAAAGAAATCATTAAACAACAAGATATAAAGATTAAAAATATAGAAATTTTAAGTACTATAGAACAAAATCAGTTGATAGAAAAGTTTAACGATACAGCAACAATATATCCCAAAGAAAAAACAATAAATGAGATATTTGAGGAACAGGTATTAATTAATCCTGAAAAAGTTGCAGTAGTATTTGAGGATAAACAACTAACATACAGTCAATTAAATGAAAAGGCTAATAAGTTGGCGCATGAAATTATTAGAACTGGCATTTTAAAAAATCAAGTTATTGGAATAATGACAGAGAAATCTATTGAATTAGTCATTGGTATGTTAGCAGTCCTAAAAGTGGGTGGAATTTATTTACCAATAGATCCGGAAGTACCACAAAAGAGAATATTATTTATGCTTGAAGACAGCAATTCACAATTGTTACTAACCCAACAGAAATTCTTTAATAAAGTGGATTTTAACAACGTACTCGATATTGAAATTGTAAAATGATCTGCTGTATAAATATCTCTAAAATGGGTCACTTATTTCAACTTGTTAATTTCTCTTTACTGCTACCGCATTTGAAAGGATTTGTTTAGGATTGAACATTAAGATTTCTGAAGAACAAAAAATTCAAATATCAAAAAAAATTAAAAAGTTCATAAACGAAAAATACACAGTTGATTTTGGTTATATTGCAAGTTATGAAATATTGGATTATGTTTTAAAAGAATTATGCCCTATTATGGACCATGTACTAAAAGAGGAAATTAATAAACAATATACTAATGTCAATAAAGAACTTTATAACTTTACGAAATAACTTTTATAAAAAACTTTTCTAATGGAGGATTAACTATGAAAAAGAAACCATCTTTAGAAAAAGAACTTCAAAAAAGGGAAATATTGATGAAGGATGAGCAAACTAATGATCTTTACTTTGAAGATCACATTACATCAATTGTTAAACGTGCTCAACAGGAGGGAATGTTTGATAACTTAGAGGGGATGGGAAAGCCACTTGTAATTGATGAAGATCTTATTTATAATCCAGAAAAACGGCTAAATAAATTGATGAAGGACAATAATATCTTGCCTAACTGGGTGAAATTAGGTAAAGAAATTGATGAGCTAAAAGAAGAACTGAAAATGTATGAAACAAAGTATAATATTGTAAATACTGTGGAAAAAATTAACAAAAAAGTAGTTGAACATAACTTTTCTTGTCCACCAACCGCTCAGAGATCAAAAATAAATATAGATGATATGTTAAAAAATGTAAAATGATATTTGTACTCATGCATAAGATTCCGGTGAACTGTAATTAATAAATTAGACATTAATAAGTACATATTAAGCTGTTAATTGATGACCTCGATATTTATCGAGGTCATTTTTTGTTACCATTGATAGCGAGCGGCATTATAATACATGAATTTTTCCTCTTAATTCAGCTGCCGTAATTCATCTTTAAAAGCTATTTTGGATATAAGATTTATTTATGGCGTTATCTAAACAACTTCTTATGTGGGACATTAATTGAGTGATCCCTAGTCCTTTCACTCTTTTGCAAATTTAGAATTAGAATGCAGAAGAGCTTCAGTGTGACCTTTCCATCTAAGGAACTTTTAAGTGATTTAACTCTTATAAAATGGGCATCTCCTGTGAAGTAGATTAATGATACGTTAATAATATTTCACTTTCAGGCATAATAAATATACTTAATAACTCATTACTAAGAGTTCTAAATGATAGGAGTAAAATTCTAATCATTAACGGAATTTAAACGGTAACTTCGATACAAAACCCTTAATATTTTCACATACCGTACACAAAATGACAACATCCAACAAAAGCCCTTTCGTTATCGGGCAGATCAAAGGGTACTCAAAGGAAATATCTAACTTGATCTCGATGATGAACTACGTGAGGGAAACGACGATTTGGGAAGTGAGAAATTATCTGTGGAAGAACTCGACTTTAGAATCAACGGAACCGGCAATTCGATCGGTATGCTGCTCGCTCATTTTGTAGCGTTGGAGAAGATCTATCAATTTTTAACCATTGATGGAAAGGACCTGCCAGATAAAGAGATTGATCGTTATGCAGAAACCCTTCAGCCCGCACTCAGTTTAGGTGAAGCGGGGACAATCATCAATGGGAATACAGCGAAATTTTATTTAGAAGACTTAAAGACCCGTGAAATCACACTGAAGCATTTTCAGCAGCTGCAAGATTCGTGGCTCTACGAAACAACGCCGTGGTGGAATAATGAAATTGGCAACAACTATTATAAGTGGTTGGTTTCATGTTTTTGAAGACGAAATCAATCACCGCGGCCAGATACGAATCATTAAAAAGCAGTATGAACGAGCGAGCGCTTCAACAACACCTCAAGCTTAATTACAGTAAAAATAGGGATATTGTAATAAGAACGTGCCATATTAATAAGAGATAGGTTTGGAAACTCGTTTGAATGAGGGGGTACATACATGAAGTTGATCTTATTGTCATTAATAACAGGCGCCCTCGTAGGCTTTGTTTTTGCCCTGTTAAAATTACCGATCCCAGCGCCGCCTGCATTACCCGGAATCATGGGAATCGTTGGCATTTATTTAGGCTATCAAGTGTACATTTGGATGGCAGGAACGTTTTTAAAGTGAGGATAACATGGCATTAGCCGGACTGACCTCTGAGTTTCAAATCTACTATGAAAAGTTAGGAACGGGTACTCCACTCGTATTTTTACATCCGTCGGGTATGAGCCATCTCGTGTTCAAGTATCAAAAAGAACTATCACAATACTGCCAAACCATTTTTCCAGATGTACGAGGTCATGGCCGTTCATCTGTTAAAGACTCAGAGACGTTTACAATATGGGATCTAGCGGATGATGTAGCAAATCTTCTGGACCACCTGTTAATTGACGAGGCATATATTTGTGGTTATTCTGCAGGAGGCTCGGTAGCACAGGCTTTTGTACAAAAGTATCCGCATCGGACAAAGGGTCTTATTTTAAGCGGGGGCTTTTCTCAAGTTTCTACTTTTGCACTTGAAAAGCAGTTTCAAACAGGAATAAGGCTGGCAAAAAATGCACCAGCCCTATTGAATCAGATACTTATCAGCACACATTCAAATTCCCAGCAGGATCGAAAAGAGATGCTAGAGTACCATAAACAGTCAAATCCGAAAACGTGGGAGCGATTTTACAGGGAAAGCTTTATATTTAATTGCACTGATCAGTTAAAAGAATGGTCGTTTCCAATGTTGTTCATGTACGGAGACCGAACGGAATATATGCACCCTTACAGAAGGATCTATACAAAAAATGTACATCCTAGGGCAAAGTTTATCATATTGAGCAAAGCTCTTCATCAGCTACCGATCAAGCATTATAAAAGCTTTAACGCAGAGATAAAGCGTTTTATAACGGGTTCTACATAAGAATCGTCCCGCCGCTCATCCTTTTAAAACCGCGTACTTTTTCCAGCTCATTAACGAGCTGAAGAACGGCGCGGTCTTTTTGTTTAGCTTCGATCATCACATCAAGCTCATCTGTAAAATCAGACACCATCTTAAAAAACGGAAGTACGTAGTCGAGGCTCACATAATCGTGGTGACTTCTGTACGCTTTTTCGTCTTTCGGTGATGAGAGGTGAACTTTAGGCGGTCTGCCTGTGTTTTTCCAAGTCGCAACAAAACGGGGAAGAAGTTCTTCGAGCACCGCATCATCATCAGGGTTCGCTTTGTAATGATGATAATCAAACATAAGCGGAATGCCTTCATTCTCGCAAACCTCCAGCGTCTCTTTCGTTGTAAAGGTTTTGTCGTCGTTTTCAAGTGTCATCCGACTTTTCACGTCAGCGGGGAGCATTTTAATATTTTCATAAAAACGTTCTAAAGCGGAAGACTTATCCCCGTAAGCGCCGCCGATATGAATATTGATATAGCTGCGGTCCTCGATGCCCATTCCTTTAAGAAGATCATAATGATACTGCATGTCTTTTACCGCATTAACTGTCACTTCCGGACGCGGGCTTGTAAAAAGAGTGTATTGGTTCGGATGCATGCTCGTTCGAATATTGTGCTTCTTCACGAGCTTCTCAATCTCTTTGCATTCTTTTTTCGTTTTCAGCAAGAAATCCCAAGCTGCTTCAGGGTGTGTAGCTAAAGGGACGATAGAAGAGGACATCCGATATAAAGGAAGCTCGTGCGCGATGCAATAATGAAGCACACGAATGGTCCGCTCTAAATTGTTTTTAGTGATGGCAAGCAGTTGTGAAGTACGTTCTTTTTCTTCGCGTTTTTGATACGTTGCATATGTCATCGTTTTTGCAGGTGAGGCCTCATATAAATTGAGAGCCGTTGATACAAAACCAAAAGATGTTAACATGTTTGGCCCCCTGTTGTTTTGTTAATGTGTGTTTGTAAAAGCTGCTGCTATAAGGGTTTGGTACGCCCCCACGGAAATCAACTAGCTTTCAAGAACAGCAAAGGATGTTCATTTATAAAGGTTTTTTTAAAAAGGTTGCTGCTTTTTCCAATGTTGTCTTCTATAATTGTTGATTGGAGTGCAAGGTGCGAGACTCCTGCGGGACAGGCGGGCAGGTGAGACAATTAAGAGTGAAACCTCCGAATGTGGCTCACCGCTTGCCCCGCGGAAGCGAGCAGCCTGGAACGGAAATCAACCACTCCCAAGAGCAATAAAGTTTTAGCTTTATAAAAAAGGCGAAAGTACAAACCCAATCACTTCTTTTAGCCGCACTTTGAGCGTCCGAGTCTTTTGAAGCCTCTCAAGTGTCAGCTTTTCGGAACGCTCGATATCGGATTCGATCACTTTTTTGACGGCTTGAATTTCGGCTTTGTCATTAAAAATACAATTGATCTCGTCGTTATAAAAAAAGCTGCGAAGATCGAAGTTAGCGGTACCAATATCGCAGATCGTATCATCGAACATAACAATCTTGGAATGATAAAATCCTTCGTGAAACTGATAGATTTCTGCACCAGCTTCTAAGATCGGTTTAACAAAACGATAAGAAGCTTCTTGAACAAAAGGATGATCGGGGTTCATTGGAACGAGCAGCTTCACGTTCACCCCGCGATTTAGTGCTGATGAGAGCTCCCTGTTCATCTTTTTACCCGGAATAAAGTAAGGCGAACCTATAAAAATGCTTTTTTTCGCACGTTTTATTTTTTCATAAAAATAGTGATAGCCAGCCTGTCCTTTTGAAGGGAGAAGCAATAACTCTTTTGCTCCTTCTTCCTTTATAAAAGTTGAAACGTTTTGCGTCATCTTTTCATTTGTTGAACCGTTCCAATCGTCGATAAACAGACGCTGCAATTCGATCACAACGTTACCTTCTAATTTTAAATGATAGTCACGCCAATCTCCAAACCGTGTGACTCTGCCAATATATTCATTTCCTACGTTATATCCGCCCAAGTAACCGATCTTTGAGTCGATGATCGTGATTTTTCGATGATTTCGGTGATTGATGCGGTATAAGAGATACGGAAATTGTGGCTTGTTGCTGTATTCAAAATGAACGCCAGCATTTTTGAGACTGTTAACCGTCTTTTTTTTCAATCCGTAACTCCCCATGTAATCAAGCAGCAGTCTAACTTCTAAGCCTTGATGTGCTTTAGAGATCAACTTCTTACATAGCTCTTGTCCGAGTTCGTCATCTCGTAATATGTAAAACTGTATGTAGATCGATTTGTTCGCTTGATCTATGTCTTGAAACAGTGAGTCAAAAAAATGAGAACCCGTCGTTAAAAGATGCATATTGCCTGTTGTGTTTACAGGAGGTTCTTCTTTTGCGGTCGTTTGTTTATGTCCTAAATAAAAGTCGATCCAAGCCAAAAATCCAATGGCTATCATCATTAAAACGATCCACATGTTCTTCTCCTCCTCTTAAATCAAACTTTTATTTAGTATACCCCCACCATATGAAACCACTAAAAAATTTTTTTGAACGGATGTTGACTGAATGCTCATTCATTTATTTTTTATGCTATAATGAAGTCAGAAAATTAATTTCATTTAGAATTATTAAAAGAGAAAGAATTAGGGAATAGCAGCATTGGAAGGGAGAGAGAGCGATGGACGGCTTAATGGTAGCAAACTGGCTTTCATTTCTTTTTGTAACCGCTTACGCACTGTTTTTATTTGCTTATGTTGTAAAAACAAGGTTTGAATTCATCAAGCTCGGTAAAAAAGTAGAGTTTGATCATACGGTTCAAGAACGAATTAAAGCAGTTTTAGTGAATGTATTTGGTCAAAAGAAGTTGTTGAAAGACAAGAAGAGTGGAATTATCCATATCATGTTCTTTTATGGATTCATTCTCGTTCAGTTTGGAGCGATCGATTTTATATGGAAGGGACTTGCGCCTGGATCGCATCTGCCTTTAGGTCCGCTTTATCCAGGATTCACGTTTTTCCAAGAAATCGTAACGACGATGATCATGATCGCTGTCGTGTGGGCTTTTTATAGAAGGTATGTTGAAAAGCTTGTTCGACTAAAGCGTGGATTTAAATCTGGATTGGTTCTTCTGTTTATCGGTGGCTTGATGCTTTCCGTATTAGTTGGGAACGGAGCAGAGATTATCTGGCATGATCTGCCTTACGAGTGGACGGCACCTATCGCGTCCGTAATTGCAATGGCTCTTGGTTTCTTAGGGAAAACAGGTGCTGCAGTTGTATTCTTTATCTCATGGTGGATTCACTTATTATTCTTATTAACGTTCTTAGTGTATGTTCCGCAATCCAAGCATGCTCACTTGATCGCCGGTCCACTAAACGTTTGGCTTGGCCGCAAAGATAAAGTAGGAAAGCTTTCGTCGATCAATTTTGAAGACGAGACACAAGAAGTTTTCGGTGTGAATAAAATTGAAGACTTCAATCAAAAGCAGCTTGTTGATCTCTACGCTTGTGTAGAGTGTGGGCGTTGTACGAATGTTTGTCCGGCAACAGGCACTGGTAAGATGCTATCACCGATGGATATGATCGTTAAACTGCGTGACCATCTAACGGTAAAAGGGGCAGCGGTAACCTCACGCACGCCTTGGATGCCAGCGTTCGCTTTCTCGAATACAACAGGCAACCAGATTGCTTTTGAAGCGAGAGGAAAAGGTGCTGAAGAAACAGCGGCAACAACAGACGGATCTTCTGCACTTGCTTATGATGTTGAGATGATCGGTGAAGTTATGACTGAAGAAGAGATCTGGGCTTGTACAACTTGCCGTAACTGTGAAGATCAGTGTCCGGTTATGAACGAACACGTAGATAAGATCATCGACATGCGCCGCTATCTTGTTCTTACGGAAGGTAAGATGGATGCAGAAGCGCAGCGTGCGATCAAAAATATCGAGAAACAAGGTAACCCTTGGGGAATCTCGAAAAAGGAACGCGAGAACTGGCGTGAGCTGAAAGAAGATATCGTGGTACCTACTGTAAAAGAAAAAGAAAAAGCGGGTGAAGAGTTCGAGTACCTGTTCTGGGTAAGTTCGATGGGTGCTTATGATAACCGTTCACAGAAGATCGCACTTTCTTTAGCGAAGATCATGAACGAAGCAGGAATCACGTTTGCGATCTTAGGAAACAAAGAAAAGAACTCTGGTGATACGCCTCGTCGTCTTGGAAACGAGTTTTTATTCCAAGAGATGGCGAACGCGAACATCGAGTTATTCGAAAAGCATGATGTTAAGAAGATCATCACGATCGATCCGCATGCTTATAACACGTTCAAGAATGAATATCCTGAGTTTGGTCTAAAAGCAGAAGTGTATCACCATACAGAGCTTTTAGCTGACTGGATCAAAGAAGGAAGAATCAAGCCGAAGTATGAGGTGAATGAAACGATCACGTATCACGATTCTTGTTACCTTGGTCGCTATAACGAAGTATATGAACCACCACGTGATATCTTAAAAGCAATTCCAGGTGTGAAGGTCGTTGAGATGGATCGCAACCGTCAGAACGGAATGTGCTGTGGAGCGGGTGGCGGAATGATGTGGATGGAAGAAAAAGCTGGTTCTCGTGTGAACGTTGCGCGAACAGAACAAGCTCTTGCTGTAAATCCAACCATGATCGGAAGCGGATGTCCGTATTGCTTAACGATGTTAAGTGACGGAACGAAAGCGAAAGAAGTAGAAGAGCAAGTTCAAACACTAGATGTTGTTGAAATCCTAGAAAAATCAATGTTTGGCTCACAGAAACAAGAAGTTCTTCAGTAGTTTTTGAGCATGTAAATAAGCTGCCTGCATTTGAGCTGGCAGCTTCATGCTTGGAAGTTGGTCGACTGAGCGTTCGCTCGGCTCGTCTTTAAACATATTTGTAAGCGTTAACATATTTTTCGCAGCTCTACCATACGAATCGGGAGGTTTTTCATATGACAAAATCAGTAATCGTCAGTGGTGTACGGACACCTGTAGGAAAATTTGGTGGCGGATTAAGTTCTCTTACAGCGTCAGATCTAGGCGGAATCGCGATTAAAGAAGCGCTTCAACGAGCAAATGTTGCTCCAGACTCAGTGGATGAAGTCATTTTAGGCTGTGTTCTTCAAGGCGGGCAAGGCCAGATTCCTTCTCGTCAAGCGGCAGAAAAAGCAGGATTACCTTGGAAGACAAAAACAGAAACAATCAACAAAGTATGTGCGTCAGGTCTTCGTGCGATCACGATGGCAGATCAGATCATCCGTGCGGGTGACGAAGAAGTCATCGTAGCAGGTGGAATGGAATCGATGAGCAACGCACCTTACATTTTACCGAAAGCACGCTGGGGACTTCGTATGGGAGATAGTTCAGTGAAAGATCTCATGGTCCACGATGGACTAACGTGTACGTTTACAGGGGTTCACATGGGAATCTACGGAAATGACGTAGCGAAAGAGATGGAGATCTCACGTGAGCGTCAAGACGAGTGGGCGTACCGCAGTCATAGCCGTGCTATCGAATCGATTGAAAAAGGAATTTTTGCAGAAGAAATCGTTCCTGTGGAAGTACCTCAACGTAAAGGCGAGCCGGTTGTTGTGTCCCAAGATGAGTCACCGCGTAAAGATACGTCTGTTGAATCTCTTGCAAAATTAAGACCTGTTTTTTCACAAGATGGAACGATTACAGCAGGAAATGCGCCAGGCGTGAACGATGGTGCAGCGGCAGTAGTCGTGATGAGTGAAGAGCGGGCTGAAAAAGAAGGCAAAGAAGTGATGGCTACGATTCTAGGTCACACGGCACTTGCTGTTGAAGCAAAGGATTTTCCGAAAACGCCAGGTCTTGTCATCAATGAGCTGTTGAAGAAAACAGGGAAATCATTAGAAGAAATTGATCTTTTTGAAATAAACGAAGCATTCGCAGCTGTTGCGTTAGCAAGCTCTGAGCTTGCGGGACTAGATCTTGAAAAAGTGAACGTGAACGGTGGAGCAGTCGCGTTAGGTCACCCGATTGGGGCAAGCGGCACGCGCATCGTATTAACATTGATCCACGAGTTGAAAAGACGCGGAGGCTGACTTGGCATCGCTTCGATCTGTTCAGGCGGCGGTCAAGGTGACGCGATCTTAGTAGAAGTGAAGAAATAAGGAGGAGCAATATTCATGAGCATTCAAAACATTATGGTGATCGGTGCAGGACAGATGGGTTCAGGAATCGCGCAAGTTTGTGCGCAAGCGGGCTATTCCGTTGTTCTGCATGACATGCAAGAAGAGTTCGTTCAAAAAGGAATCGGAATCATCTCTAAAAACTTAAACCGCTCCGTGGAAAAAGGACGTCTGGATGAAAGCGAGAAAGAATCCATTCTGTCCCGTATCACCGCATCTGTTTCTCTAGAGAACGCTTCAAACGCAGATCTTGTGATTGAAGCGGTCGTAGAAAACATGGACGTAAAAACACAGCTCTTTAAGATGCTCGATCAATACGCGCCAGCTCATACGATCTTAGCGTCGAACACATCTTCACTTCCAATTACAGAGATCGCGGCTGCAACAAACCGACCTGAAAAGGTAATCGGGATGCATTTCATGAACCCAGTACCTGTTATGAAACTCGTAGAGATCATCCGTGGACTTCAAACAGCGGATGACGTTTACGAGACGATCGAATCGGTATCTAAGAAGCTGCAGAAAGTTCCTGTAGAAGTGAACGATTTCCCAGGGTTCATCTCTAACCGTATCCTTATGCCGATGATCAACGAAGCGATCTTCTCGGTGTATGAAGGAGTGGCAACACCTGAAGCAGTCGATGAGATTATGAAACTCGGAATGAACCATCCGATGGGACCGTTAACGCTAGCAGACTTTATCGGTCTCGACACGTGCCTCTACATCATGGAGACGCTGCATGAAGGTTTCGGAGACGACAAGTACCGTCCGTGTCCGCTGTTAAGAAAGTACGTAAAAGCCGGCTGGCTCGGCAAGAAGTCAGGCAGAGGCTTCTACAACTACGGGGTCTGACCCCACACAAAGACAAAAATTCCATTTTTGTCTTTGTGGAAGAGACACAACTAAAAATAGATCAAATAAAAACAAACAGGAAAACAGACAGAGAAACAGCTAGCAAAGAAAGAACTATAGAGATAAACACGGAGAGAGCCTACAAGAGTCGGCATTTCATTATAGGAATGGGGAGAGACCATGAACCTCGTATTTACTGAAGAACAAAAGATGATGCAAAAGATGGTACGGGATTTTGCGCAGAAAGAGATAGCACCGGCCATCGAGCATATGGAAGAGACAGAAGAGTTTCCGCGTCATCTGATCAAGAAGATGGCAGAGCTCGGACTGATGGGAATTCCGATTCCAGAAGAGTATGGCGGAGCAGGGATGGATTTTACATCCTACATTATCGCGATCAATGAGCTTTCAAAAGTGAGCGCGACGATCGGTGTTATTTTATCCGTTCATACAAGTGTTGGAACGAATCCGATTCTTTATTTTGGGAATGAAGAACAAAAGAGAAAATACATTCCTAAGTTAGCGAGTGGAGAGTACCTTGGTGCGTTCGGATTAACAGAGCCTAGTTCAGGTTCTGATGCAGCAAGCTTAAAGACGAGAGCGGTTAAAAAGGGCGATCATTACATCTTGAACGGCTCTAAGATTTTTATCACAAACGCAGGAGAAGCGGATGTGTACATCGTTTTTGCTTCAACAGCACCTGATAAAGGAAGCTACGGGATCTCGGCCTTCATCGTAGATAAAGATACACCAGGTTTTTCAGTAGGAAAAAAAGAGAAAAAAATGGGGTTGAACGGATCGAACACGTGCGAGATCGTTTTCGAAGATGCGCGTGTACCTGCTGAAAATCTGCTTGGTAAAGAAGGCGAAGGCTTTAAGATCGCGATGAGCAACCTCGATGTGGGCAGGATCGGAATCGCTGCTCAATCTCTGGGTATCGCAGAGGCGGCATTAGAATTCGCAACGAACTATGCAAAAGAAAGAGTACAGTTCGGTAAGCCGATCGGTTCGAATCAAGGGCTTGGCTTTAAGCTTGCGGACATGGCGACTGCGGTTGAAGCGGCAAAACTTTTAACCTATCGTGCAGCTGATCTGAAAACAAACAACTCATCATGCGGAAAAGAAGCTTCGATGGCAAAGCTGTTTGCTTCGGAAACCGCGATGAAGTCAGCGATCGAAGCTGTGCAAGTGTACGGAGGATACGGCTACACGAAAGAGTATCCGGTAGAAAGATTGTTCCGTGACGCAAAGGTGTGTCAGATCTACGAGGGAACAAGCGAGATTCAGCGTATGGTGTTAAGTAAACATTTACTAGGATAAGAGGGAGAGATAGAAATGCAATTTATGTTATCTGAAGAACATGAAATGATCCGCAAGATGGTGCGTGATTTTGCCAAGAATGAAGTAGAACCAACAGCAGCAGAACGTGACGAAGAGGAGCGTTTTGACCGAGCTATCTTTGATCAGATGGGTGAGCTTGGCCTTTGCGGAATTCCTTGGCCAGAAGAGTACGGCGGAATCGGTGGAGACTACCTAGGTTATGTGATCGCAGTTGAAGAACTATCCCGTGTTTGTGCGTCAGTGGGTGTAACGCTATCTGCTCACACCTCTCTTGCAGGTTGGCCGATCTTTAAGTTTGGTAACGAAGAGCAAAAGCAAAAGTTCCTTCGTCCGATGGCAGAAGGTAAAAAAATCGGTGCATATGGCTTAACTGAACCAGGATCAGGATCAGATGCAGGAAACATGAAAACAACAGCGAAAAAAGACGGCGATAACTATATCATCAACGGCTCAAAGATCTTCATCACGAACGCTGGAGACGCTGAAATCTATGTTGTGTTCGCGCGCACAGATATCGAAGCGGGATCAAGAGGAGTTTCGGCGTTCATCGTAGAAAAAGGAACACCAGGCTTTTCTTTCGGTAAAAAAGAAAAGAAACTCGGGATCCGTTCATCACCAACGTTAGAGATCATTTTTGAAGATTGCCGTGTGCCAGCTGAAAACCTGCTAGGTAAAGAAGGAGAAGGCTTTAAGATTGCGATGATGACGCTTGATGGAGGCCGTAACGGAATAGCAGCTCAAGCAGTAGGGATCGCGCAAGGTGCACTCGATGCTTCTGTAAATTACGCAAAAGACCGTAAACAGTTCGGTAAGCCGATCGGTGTGAACCAAGGTATCGGGTTCAAACTTGCAGATATGGCTACAAAAGTGGAAGCGGCTCGCCTATTAACATACCAAGCAGCTTGGAGAGAATCTGAAGGTCTTCCATACGGTAAAGAATCCGCAATGTCGAAGCTATTTGCTGGAGACATTGCGATGGAAGTGACAACAGACGCAGTTCAAGTATTCGGCGGATACGGCTACACGAAAGAATATCCAGTAGAACGTTACATGCGTGATGCGAAAATTACGCAGATCTACGAAGGTACACAAGAAATTCAGCGTCTCGTTATTTCTAAGATGCTTTTGAAAGATTAATTTGTGGGTTTATGAGAGGTTGATCTGCGCTCCAGGTTGCTCGCTTTCCGCGGGGCAGGCGGTGAGCCACTTGCCGCTTTGCGCCATTAAGTGTCTCACCCGCCTAGTTGCAGTGGCTAGCCCCTAGAGGTCAAAAGTTAAATGGTCAAGAAGGCATAGTGCGCCTTCCTGGCCCATTCACCTTTTGCTTGTCGGGGCTGAACAAGCCACTTCCACTTTTCGGACTGACCGCCAGTCCCGCAGGAGTCTCGCACCTTACGCTCCAATCCACTTTTCAATGCAGCAAAATCCAAGGCACAAATCTTTTAGAGATTAACCTTTATAAATAACAGTTACTGAAATTTTTAGGAGGAAACCATGCATCCATTAGCACAGCGCATCCAGCAAAGAGAGGAACGTGCTCTCGCGAAAGCGATCACGCTTGCCGAGAACAACGGTGAAGACAAACTCGAGCTTTTAAAGAGCATCTACCCTCAGCAAAAAGGCGCTCATTGGATCGGCATCACCGGTTCACCTGGTGCTGGGAAAAGCTCGCTCGTCAATCGTCTCATCTCTTTTTTGCGTAAAAAGAAGATGACTGTTGCCGTTGTTGCGGTTGATCCAACGAGTCCGTTCAGCGGCGGCTCTATCCTTGGGGACCGCGTTCGGATGGCTGACCATTTTACAGACCCTGGCGTTTTCATCAGAAGCATGGGGACACGCGGCAGTCTTGGCGGTCTTTCCCGGTCAACGAAAGAAACGGTGCGGTTGATGGATGCTTATGGTTTTGATGTGATTTTAATAGAGACAGTAGGAGTCGGACAATCAGAACTCGACATTATGAAGCTAGCAGATTCGGTTGCGGTTGTATTAAACCCGGGCAGCGGAGATGTTGTGCAAGTGTTTAAAGCGGGAATCATGGAGATCGCGGATCTGTTCGTTGTGAACAAAGCGGATATGCCAGGCGTTCCGAAGCTTCTTGCTGAGATTGAAGCGATGCTTGACCTTGTGAAGCACGATAGTCCTTACCGCCCGCCAGTGGTTCAGACGGTTTCTACTGAAAATAAAGGTTTACACGAATTATGGGAATCTCTTCTAACGCACCGTGAATATTTAGAGAAGAGCGGTGAAGGTAAGGAAAGAAAGCTTTCAAACCTGAAGCGTGAGGTGATGGAAGTGGTTCAGCATGAAATCTATCAGCAAGTGTGGAAACAAGAACAGAAAAATGGGTTCTCCTGGCTGGCCGACTTAGAAACAGGTACGACAGACCCTTATACAGCTGCAGAAGAGATTCTATTAAAACGATTGCAGCCGGCTGACGGGAAACAGAAATGAGGGAGGCCAATTGGGTAAGAAAGAAGTGCCGTCGCTCGTAAAAGACGAAAAACTGATTCAGAGACGACGGGAAGAGATGGTAAAAGCGGCGGTCTCTCTATTTAAAGAGAACGGTTTCCACCGCACGACAACCCGTGAGATCGCAAAAGCTTCTGGTTTCAGCATCGGCACACTCTACGAATATATCCGGTCAAAAGAAGATATTCTCTATCTCGTCTGTGACAGCATCTATGACGGGGTAAAACTGAGGCTGCAGCAGGATATCAATGGAGAAGACAGCGGTATTCAAGGTGTCGAGCGTGCGATCGCGGCTTATTTTAAAGTGATGGACGATATGCAGGATGAAGTGCTCGTCATGTATCAAGAAGCAAAGTCGCTCTCTCATGAAGCTCTTCCGTATGTACTCAAAAAAGAGCTGGAGATGACGGCAATCTTTGAAGAACTGCTTTTTAAAGTAGTAAAACAAGGTGAACTGCATTTAAGTGAAAATGAGATTCCGGCAGCGGCTCACAATATTGTGATCCTCGGACAGATGTGGACGTTCAGACGCTGGGCGCTGCAGAAGATCTATACACTAGAAGAATATACACAGTTACAGCTTCA
Organism: Fictibacillus nanhaiensis; assembly: GCF_049537595.1. Taxonomy (GTDB): domain Bacteria; phylum Bacillota; class Bacilli; order Bacillales; family Fictibacillaceae; genus Fictibacillus; species Fictibacillus nanhaiensis_F. Next base: position 185,327 of record NZ_JBMULM010000004.1, on the reverse strand, counting down.
GCAATTGTTGTACGGCATTAAAGGAGCATAAGAAAGGATGAATGAAATGACTCAGACCGATATTTACAGGCCGAAGAATCCGGTTCGATTTGTAACCGCTTCCAGTCTTTTTGATGGTCACGATGCGTCGATTAACATCATGCGAAGAATTATTCAGTCGAACGGCTGTGAGGTCATCCACCTTGGACACAACCGTTCTGTAGATGAAGTGGTGAGTGCAGCCATTCAAGAGGACGTTCAAGGAATCGCGATCTCTTCTTATCAAGGCGGGCATGTGGAGTATTTTAAATACATGATCGATCTATTAAAAGAACGCGGTGCAGGACATATCAAAGTCTTTGGCGGAGGCGGGGGCGTTATTATCCCACCTGAGATCAAAGAGCTGCATGCTTATGGCGTCACACGCATCTTTTCACCGGAAGATGGAAGATTGCTAGGACTTCAAGGCATGATCAATAAGATGGTAGAAGAGTGTGATTTTCCGACGGTTACTTCTTTAACAGACGAGATCGAAAAAGTGAAAGAGAAAGACGTTCGCTCTGTTTCGCGTTTGATCACACTAGCTGAAAACGTGAAGCAAGCACCAAAAGAGATCGCAGTAACGGCTGAACAGACGTTAAACGAATTGAAAAGTCTGCAAAAACAAGTGCCGGTTCTTGGAATCACAGGAACAGGCGGAGCGGGAAAAAGTTCATTAACCGATGAGCTTGTTCGACGCTTCTTAAACGAATGTGAAGACAAGACGATCGCGATCATCTCGATCGATCCGACAAAACAAAAGACAGGCGGAGCGCTTTTAGGTGACAGAATCCGTATGAACGCGATCTATCATCCGCGTGTTTACATGCGTTCACTTGCTACACGTGGTTCACGTTCTGAGCTGTCTGATGCGATCAAAGATGCGATCGCAGTAACGAAAGCAGCTGGATTTGATCTGATCATTGTTGAGACGAGCGGAATCGGCCAAGGTGATGCTGGCATTTCAGAGATCTCTGATGCTTCTCTATACGTGATGACGAGTGAGTTTGGTGCACCATCGCAATTAGAGAAGATCGACATGATCGATTATGCAGATATTATCGCGATCAACAAGTTCGAGCGCAAAGGCTCTGAAGACGCGCTTCGTGATGTGAAGAAGCAATATCAGCGTTCTCGCAACTGGTTTGATAGAGACTTAGATGAGATGCCTGTTTACGGAACGATCGCGAGCCAGTTTAACGATGCGGGTACGAACGTGCTTTTTTATCATTTGATGAAAGTGATCGAAGAGAAGTCAGGTATGGATTGGGGAATTCAGCCTGCAGCGGAGGCAATGACCGCGAAAAAGAACGTTATTATTCCAGGTGAACGTGCACAGTACTTGAACGAGATCGCACAAACGGTTCGTAAATACCATGAAACAGTAGATGAGCAGGCGAAACTAGCTCGCAAGTCGTTCCAGATTCAAGGAACGCTTGAAACAGTAAGAGAGTACGATGCTGCTGGTGAAGAAGTAGAGGCGAGTTTAAACAAAGCGCTTGAAAAAGTAGAAGAAAAACTTTTACCGACCACTTCAAAAATGCTGAAACAGTGGCCAGAGCTAAAAGAAATGTACAGCAAAAAAGAATTCGTAACGAAGATTCGTGATAAAGAAATCGTGACCGAGCTGACGACGAAAAGTCTTTCTGGTCTTGATATTCCAAAGGTTGCTCTTCCGAAGTTTGAAGACTGGGGGGACATCGTAAAGTGGATCATGAAAGAAAATGTGCCAGGTTCGTTCCCGTACACAGCGGGTGTGTTTCCTTTTAAACGTAAAGGTGAAGATCCGAAGCGTCAGTTCGCTGGAGAAGGAACACCTGAACGTACGAACCGCCGATTCCACTATCTATCAAAAGATGACGATGCGAAGCGCTTGAGTACAGCGTTTGACTCGGTAACTCTTTACGGAGAAGACCCGAATCATCGACCGGACATCTACGGAAAAGTTGGGGAGAGCGGTGTGAGCATCTGTACGCTAAACGACATGAAAAAGCTGTATGACGGCTTTGATTTGATCGCTCCTTCTACATCTGTTTCGATGACGATCAACGGTCCAGCACCGATCATTCTCGCAATGTTCATGAACACGGCGATCGATCAGCAAGTGAAGATCTTTGCGGATACGAACGGCAGACAGCCGAATGAAACAGAGTATGATGAGATTAAGGCTAAGACGCTTGCCTCTGTTCGTGGAACGGTTCAAGCAGACATCTTAAAAGAAGATCAAGGTCAGAACACATGTATCTTCTCTACGGAATTCGCGCTTCGTATGATGGGAGATATTCAGCAGTACTTTATTGATCATCAAGTTCGTAACTATTATTCAGTTTCGATCTCTGGCTACCATATCGCAGAAGCTGGTGCGAACCCGATCACACAGCTCGCGTTTACACTCGCGAACGGGTTCACGTATGTGGAATATTACTTGAGCCGTGGAATGGATATTAACGCATTCGCGCCAAACTTATCGTTCTTCTTCTCAAACGGACTTGATCCAGAATATAGCGTAATCGGTCGTGTCGCTCGCCGAATCTGGGCAACGGTTATGAGAGATAAATACAAAGCGAACGAGCGAAGCCAGAAGCTGAAGTACCACATTCAAACATCTGGACGTTCACTTCACGCACAAGAGATTGATTTTAACGATATCCGAACGACGCTTCAAGCGTTGATGGCACTTTATGATAACTGTAACTCGCTTCACACGAACTCGTATGACGAAGCGATCACAACGCCTACAGAAGAATCTGTTCGCCGCGCGATGGCGATTCAGATGATCATTACAAAAGAGCTTGGTTTGGCTCGTAATGAGAACTCGCTTCAAGGTTCATTCATTATCGAAGAATTAACCGATTTAGTAGAAGAGATGGTTCTTCAAGAGTTCGAGCGCATGAACACAAGAGGCGGCGTGCTTGGTGCGATGGAAACACAGTATCAGCGCGGAAAGATTCAAGAAGAATCGATGTATTATGAAATGAAAAAGCATGACGGATCGCTTCCAATCATCGGAGTGAACACATATTTGAACCCGAATCCACCGTCAGAAGAAGAGTTCAACATGCAGCTCGCACGTGCGACGAAGGACGAAAAAGAACAGCAGATTCAAAATCTAAACGCGTTCCAAGAGTCTAGCAAAGACCAAGCGGGTGAAGCTCTTAAACGTCTAAAAAATGTTGCGCTATCCGGCGGAAACATTTTCGATGAGCTCATGCATACCGTAAAATTTGCAAGTCTCGGTCAGATCACGAGCGCGCTCTATGAAGTAGGCGGGAAGTATAGAAGGAACATGTAGTGTAAGAGGGAAGAGAGCCGCCAGTTTGAGCGGTTCTCTTTTCTTTGCGAGAGTTTTAAGAGAGTTAATTTCCGCTGCAGGACTCGCTTTCCGCAGGGTGTGCGGTGAGCCCATTCGCCGCTTTGCGTCATTGAATGGTCTCACCTGTCTAGCTGCAGCGGCTAGCCCCTCGAGGTCAAAAGTTAAATGGTCATGAAGGCAAAGAGCGCCTTCTTAGCCCATTCACCTTTTGCTTGTCGGGGCTGTACGAGCCGCTTCGCTTTTCAAAAAGTCCCACTCATCCTGCAGGAGTCTCGTCCTTCCGCTCCAATTAACTATTCGGTGAAGAAGCTCGTAAAAGATCTTTCTGAAGAACCAATCTATCAGAAAAGCTCTTTTATAAAAATTCTTTCTTTTGGATTTCCCTCTTCATTTGCAAGTTGATTGGAGCAGAAGGTTGCGAGACTCCTGCGGGACAAGCGGTCAGGTGAGACACTTAATGGCGCGAAGCGGCAAGTGGCTCACCGCCTGCCCCGCGGAAAGCGAGCAACCTGGAGCGGAAATCAACCACTTTCAAAAGCACCTAAGCCAGACTACAAAACCTTTTATGGAAAAAAGATAGATTACTACTGGCATATACGCATGGGATTTGTTTATAATGAAGAGTATGATTCTTCTAAAGAATGAGCACAATGTGTTGATATAAATGAGTGTGGAGAAGGAAAGGAAGTGCCGATGTGGCTATGTTGAACACGTACACGAAAGAACAAGTCGTTGAAATGTCAATGGTCGAAATCGCATTTGAAATTTTGCAAAATGCTAAGCAACCTGTTCAATTCTATGATTTAGTTAAACAGATCGCTGAAATCAAAGGTTTGTCTAAAACGGCTGTAGAAAACCGAATTGCGTATTTTTACACAGATATGAACATTGACGGCCGATTCGTTTCATTAGGCGATAATAAATGGGGATTAAAAACGTGGTACCCAGTTGAAAGCTCTGAAGAGGAACTTGGTGCAACGAACAAACCGACAAAACGTAAAAAGGCGTCTGAAGATGACTATGACTTTGAAGAGGACTTCGATGATGAAGACTTTGATGAGTTAGAAGTGGAAGATGAGTTCGTTGATGAAGATGATGATCTTTCTGACGACGATGACGATGATGACGATGAAGAAGAAGAATTAGAGTTCGACGAAGAAGATGAAGACTTCGACGAAGAAGACGAAGATGAAGAAGCAGATGAGGAAGAAGATCTGTAAGCCTCATCGTGACTCGTGAAAACCAGTGCCCTTGGCGCTGGTTTTTGTTTTTTTATAGGAAACTCGTGGATTGAGTGCCGAAACTCGTGGATTGAAGGCTAAAACTTATGGATTCAGAGCCTAAACTCGTTGATTCATGCTCAAAACTCGCGGATTGGCGAGGCTCAAATGCCATTTCACAAGCTTGTCACATGAATAAATGGATTCTCACAGATCATCTTGACATGTGCTCTATACTCGGGTAATATTCTTTTTGGGCTATTCCTGTATCTTTTATTAAAAAGACTAATTTTATATGATATCAAAGCAAAAGTGCCCCCTAACCATAGGGGAAGTGTCTTTTGCTTTTTATTTTTTTACGGCTGAGACTGTGTCGACTTCACACAGATACCTCTCCCAATAGTAGAAAAAGCATTAAACGCACATACTTATTTTAGAAAATTTAGGGGGATTGAAAACATGGCAAAATATATTTTTGTTACAGGCGGTGTAGTTTCTTCTTTAGGAAAAGGAATCACTGCAGCATCATTAGGCCGTTTATTAAAAAACCGCGGAGTAAAAGTGACGACGCAAAAATTCGATCCTTACATCAACGTGGATCCAGGGACGATGAGCCCTTATCAGCATGGTGAAGTTTTCGTAACAGATGATGGTGCGGAAACGGACTTAGACTTAGGTCACTATGAGCGTTTTATCGACATTAACTTAAATAAATACAGCTCAGTAACGACTGGGAAAATTTATTCTACCGTACTTAGAAAAGAGCGTCGCGGTGAATATCTTGGCGGAACAGTTCAAGTTATCCCGCATATCACGAACGAGATCAAAGAACGTGTTTTCCGTGCTGGCCGTGAAACGAACGCAGATGTCGTGATCACAGAGATCGGCGGAACAGTTGGGGACATCGAGAGCTTGCCGTTCCTAGAAGCGATCCGTCAGATCAAAAGTGATGTAGGTTCTGAAAACGTAATGTATATCCACTGTACATTGATTCCTTATATCCGTGCAGCGGGTGAGCTGAAGACGAAGCCGACACAACATAGTGTAAAAGAGCTTCGCAGTCTTGGTATTCAGCCGAACATTATCGTAGTTCGTACAGAGATGCCGGTTCCTCAAGAAATGAAAGATAAGATCGGTCTATTCTGCGACATCGATCCTAAAGCGGTGATCGAAGCGAGAGATGCAGATACGCTATATCAAGTGCCGATCGATCTTCAAGAGCAGAAGATGGACGAGCTTGTTTGTAAACACCTTAAGCTTGAAACGCACGAGCCGGATATGGCGGAGTGGAAAGAACTGATCAACCGCGTAACGAACTTAAAAGGAAAAGCGAAGATCGCGTTAGTAGGAAAATATGTAGCGCTACAAGATGCTTATATTTCTGTTGTTGAAGCGCTTCGTCATGCAGGTTATCAATTTGATACAGATATTGAGATCGACTGGATCAACTCTGAGAACGTGACTGCTGAAAACGTGCACGAACTTCTTCAAGATGCTGATGGTATCTTAGTTCCTGGCGGATTCGGTGACAGAGGGGTAGAAGGTAAGATTCTAGCTACTCAATATGCGCGTGAGAACAAAGTTCCTTTCTTAGGAATCTGTCTTGGTATGCAGCTTGCTTCCGTAGAGTTTGCTCGTAACGTTCTAGGACTTGATGGTGCGCACTCTGCAGAACTTATGCCTGGTACACCGTTCCCGGTTATTGATCTGCTTCCTGAACAAAAGGACATCGAAGATCTAGGCGGAACACTTCGTCTTGGACTGTATCCGTGTAAGATTAAAGAAGATACAAAAGCGTTTGCAGCTTATAACGATGAAGTTGTTTACGAAAGACACCGTCACCGTTATGAGTTCAACAACGAATACCGTGAACAGATGGAAAAAGCAGGGTTCATCTTCTCAGGAACATCTCCGGATGGACGTCTTGTTGAGATCATCGAGTTAGAAGATCACCCGTGGTTTGTTGCGTCACAGTTCCACCCTGAATTCACATCACGACCAACACGCCCACAAGCATTATTCCGTGACTTTATCGGTGCTGTAACACAATTGAAGAACTAATTATGACCGGTAGCTTCACTTTCTGAGTGGGAGCTACCTGTTTTTTTGCGATTTATGTGATCTTTGTCTATTTTTATGTGATGAGCTTTGATTTTTATTTGATGGATCCCGATTTTTATGTGATTACCCATGATTTTTATGTGATTGAGTTTTTCTGGCGACTAGAAGTACATAAAGATGCTCATTTTTCTTAATTATAAAAGCCTGGCATACAGCCAGGCTTCATCCTATTCATCGTATTCTTCTAAAATCTCTTCTGTCGTTAAAAATAAGGCGTAATATGCGAATAAAGCAGTCAGTCCAGAGGGCAAACCGAGTCGCGTACCATCATCTAGTGGTACTAGTCCCCGAACGGCCTTCGTATCGATCACGATATCGGCTAAATCATCTGGATTCACGTTCATCTCGGCATCTTTTCGTCGCCCGCCTATTAAAATGATGTTACAATCCGTCGTTTTCCGTACTTCTGAACAAAGTGCTACGGCTTTTTCGTCATCTAAAAAGCGTGAAGCCACTACTACACTATCGACCTGCAGCAGATCAGGCAACTCCACATCTGAAAAATTAGCCCCCGCGCGGAATTTATTCTCTCCATATAGGGCTTCACTCACAACGGATTCCATTTCGCCGAATCCCATAAAATATACAGTTCCTTCTGACAAAACGGTCTGTGCAAGCAGGCGTGAGCTTTCTTCGAGCGACTGTTCTTCTTTATCTGAGATGGATTTTAGCAATCCGGCAACCTGTGTTGAAAATATTTTTAACATGAAAAAGAACTCCTTACTTTTTTTCAAATCAACGTGTTTTTGTTTATTAATTTAGTATACTTAATTTAACAATACAAATCATCGGGAACAGCAGGAATTGGTATCCTCTGTCTCGAATGGTATAGGGACAAAATGGTTTTGTAAAGAAACTCTAGATGAGGTGAGCAATAATGAGCGGGAAAATTTTAATTGTAGACGATCAGTATGGCATCAGAATTCTTTTGAACGAAATCTTTCAAAAAGAAGGTTATAAGACGTATCAGGCAGCGAACGGTGTACAAGCTCTTTCGATTGTGGAGAAGGACCGCCCTGATCTTGTCATTTTAGATATGAAAATTCCTGGAATGGATGGCTTAGAAATCCTTCGTCGTGTAAAAAAACATGATGAGACGATTCAAGTGATCATCATGACCGCTTATGGTGAGCTGGACATGATTCATGAAGCTATGAAGTTGGGAGCTATCACTCATTTTGCAAAACCTTTTGATATTGATGAGATTCGTGCAGCTGTTAGGAAAGAACTTCCATTAAACACGCCACAATCATAAAAGTTTAAGAAAAGCTGGTGTGTCGCCAATGATAGCGGTTACACCCGAAAACGTTGATGTGTTGCGGTTTTCAGGCGATATTGGTATGCTATACTAGAATGAAATATGAGCATAATGAAATGTTTAGCAAGACGCCATGAAAGGTAAACTAAAGTGGCTTCTTTTTGCTGTGTATGCGCATTTCAGCAAATATACTATACAAAAATGTAGTTGGTCTGCTCGTGCCAATATCTAAGGAGGACATTACTATGCCTTTAGTTTCAATGAAAGAAATGCTTGAAAAAGCAAAAGCGGAAAATTATGCAGTTGGTCAATTCAACTTGAACAACCTTGAGTTCACTCAAGCAATCCTTAAAGCTGCACAAGAAGAGAAATCTCCAGTAATTCTTGGTGTTTCTGAAGGTGCTGCTCGTTATATGGGCGGATTCAAGCTTGTTGTTGCGATGGTTGAAGCGCTTATCGAAGAGTACAAAGTAACTGTACCTGTAGCGATCCACCTTGACCATGGTTCTAGCTACCAAAAGTGTGCTGAAGCGATTCATGCAGGTTTCACATCTGTAATGATCGATGGATCTCACCACCCATTAGAAGAGAATATCGCTCTTACTAAAAAAGTAGTTGAGCTTGCTCACTTCCACGGCGTTTCTGTTGAAGCAGAACTTGGCCGTATCGGTGGACAAGAAGATGATCTAGTTGTTGAAGATGCAGATGCAGCTTACGCGATCCCATCTGAATGTGATCAACTTGTTCGTGAGACTGGTGTTGACTGCTTCGCGCCTGCACTAGGATCTGTTCACGGACCTTATAAAGGTGAGCCGAACTTAGGATTCGACCGCATGAAAGAAGTTATGGAACTAACTGGTGTACCTCTTGTACTTCATGGTGGTACTGGTATCCCAACAAAAGATATCCAAAAAGCAATTTCTTTAGGAACTGCTAAAATCAACGTAAACACAGAAAACCAAATTGCTTCTCACAAAGCGGTTAAAGAATACATCGGATCTAACCCAGACAAATATGATCCACGTAGCTACTTAACTGCTGCTCGTGATGCGATCCAAGCTACTGTAGCTGGAAAAATGCGTGAGTTTGGTTCTTCTAACAAAGCTTAATATAACCTTTCTCATGAAACCGCCTATACATCATAGGCGGTTTCATTTACACTATAAGAGTGCAAAAACACGAACCACGTATAGATAATAATAGAATGATACGAAGTTTTGTAAGCGTAATCCTTCGTGTATGAAGACGAACATGTTATAAAAGAATATAAAAGATAGACATACTCAAAAAAACAGGAGTGATTATTTTTGAAATTCTTTATTGATACTGCAAACATTGACGATATTAAAGAAGCCTATGACCTGGGCATTTTATCTGGAGTAACAACGAACCCTTCTTTAGTCGCTAAAGAAAAAGGCGTTGATTTTCATGAAAGATTAAAGGAAATCACGAGCCTTGTACCGGGTTCTGTTAGTGCTGAGGTGATCGGAACTTCTTATGAAGAAATGGTTTCAGAAGGTCGCGAATTAGCTAAGATCGCACCAAATATCACGGTAAAAGTTCCAATGACTCTGGACGGATTAAAAGCAGTAAAAACGTTCTCTGACGAAAACATCAAAACAAACGTAACGCTTATTTTTAATGCAAACCAAGCCTTGCTTGCAGCTCGTGCAGGTGCAACATATGTATCACCATTCTTAGGTCGTCTGGATGATATAGGCCAAGATGGTTTGGAGCTTGTTTCACAAGTGGCACAAATTTTTGCGATTCATGAGATCCCAACAGAGATCATCGCAGCATCGATCCGCCACCCTGTTCACGTAACAGAAGCGGCATTACGAGGCGCACACATCGCAACAATTCCACCAAACGTAATCAAAGGACTAGTGAAGCATCCACTAACAGATCAAGGGATCGAGAAATTCCTAGCTGACTGGGACGCTGCAAATAGAAAGTAATTGTAAACATGTAGCTTTTGGAAGTGGTTGATTTCCGTTACAGATGCTCGCTTTCCGCGGGGCAGGCGGGGAGCCACATTTGTACGTTTCACGTATAAAAGTGTCTCCCCTGGCTAGTTACAGTGGCTAGCCCCTCGAGGTCAAAAGTTAAACGGTCAAGAAGGCAAAGTGCGCCTTCCTAGCCCATTCAACTTTTGCTTGTCGGGGCTGAACGAGCCACTTCCACTTTGAGGACTGCCTACCTGTCCCACAGGAGTCTCGCATCTTGCACTCCAATCAACAATCATAGAAGACAAAATTTGATAGTAACTTTCTTTTAGCAAAGAGCGTCCTTAAGAATTAAATTCTTCATCTTCATGTAAGTTGATTGTAGCGGAAGGTTGCCTGCCACATGAGGAGCTTCTCGCAAGGCATGCGACGAGGAAGTTAACTCCTTAGTATAAACTTGAAGACGCAGGAGCAGAGAGACAACCTTGAAGTGGACTGGTGGAGACTCCTAATGGCGCGTAGCGGCAGGAGGCTCACCGTTCGCCCCATGGAAAGCGTGCAACCTGGAGCGGAAATCAACATACTCCCAAAAGAGGCTACCTGAAACACTCAAATTTTCATACATGAAAAGAAAATATTGGTAAATAATAGTACTATCTAACAAGGTAATGCAATCACAACTTTGTGACTCTTACTGAAAGGAGTTTACCATGGAAAAACTGATGATTGAAGGGGGCTATCCTCTAGAAGGAACGGTCCATATAAGCGGAGCAAAAAACAGTGCGGTGGCGTTGATCCCCGCAACAATATTAGCAGAATCTACCGTTACCATTGAAGGTTTGCCTAACATATCAGACGTTCGTATTCTACGTGATCTGTTAGAGGAAATCGGAGGGGAAGCTTACCTGGATGAGAATCAGACTCTAACGGTTAACCCTGAAAAAATGATTGCGATGCCGCTGCCGAGCGGAAAAGTGAAAAAGCTGCGTGCTTCTTACTATTTGATGGGTGCGATGCTTGGCCGTTTCAAAAAAGCGGTCATCGGATTGCCAGGAGGCTGTAATCTAGGACCACGTCCGATCGATCAGCACATCAAAGGCTTTGAAGCGTTAGGCGCTAAAGTAACGAACGAGCAAGGAGCGATCTATCTTCGCGCGGACGAGCTCGTTGGTGCACGAATCTACTTGGACGTTGTTAGTGTTGGTGCGACCATCAATATCATGCTCGCAGCAGTAAGAGCAAAAGGCCAAACGATCATTGAAAACGCGGCTAAAGAACCTGAGATCATTGATGTGGCTACCCTTTTAACAAGCATGGGTGCTAAGATCAAAGGTGCAGGAACAGATGTTATTCGTATCGATGGTGTCGATGAAATGCATGGCTGCCGTCATTCGATCATTCCAGACCGCATTGAAGCGGGAACGTACATGATTCTAGCAGCATCTATGGGTCAGCAAGTATTGCTTGATAATGTGATTCCTTTACACTTAGAATCTCTCATCGCGAAACTGAGAGAGATGGGTGTATATATTGAAACAAAAGATGATCAAGTGCTTGTTTATCGAGGAAAAGATCCACTGAAGAGCGTTGACATCAAAACGCTCGTCTATCCAGGGTTTCCGACGGATCTTCAGCAGCCGTTCACTTCACTTTTAACAAGCTCAGAGGGAACGAGCATCGTAACAGATACGATCTACAGTGCACGTTTCAAACATATCGACGAACTTCGCCGTATGGGAGCGAATGTGAAAGTAGAAGGACGTTCTGCTATAATAAATGGGCCAGCAAAGCTTGAAGGCGCAAAAGTAAAAGCTTCTGACCTTCGTGCTGGAGCAGCTCTTGTTGTAGCGGGTCTTATGGCTGAAGGTGTAACAGAGATCTCTGGTCTTGAACATATCGATCGCGGCTATGAATCTTTAGTTGATAAGTTAAAAGGACTTGGCGCTAAAGTTTGGCGTGAGAGCTTAGGTGCCGAAGAGATGGAAGAGCTTAAGAATTCATAAGTTAAAACGAGAAATCACCATCACCTGGTGATTTTTCTTCAGGATAATTATGTAAGCGGTTAAAGTATGGGGAGGGGAACAAACATGGAGAGAAGTTTATCGATGGAGCTTGTTCGTGTAACAGAAGCGGCAGCTCTTGCATCAGCACGTTGGATGGGAAGAGGAAAGAAAGACGAAGCGGATGACGCAGCAACAACTGCGATGCGTAACGTTTTTGATACGGTTCCGATGAAGGGGACCGTTGTAATCGGTGAAGGCGAGATGGATGAAGCTCCTATGCTTTATATCGGAGAAAAACTAGGGACAGGCTATGGTCCTCGCGTAGATGTTGCAGTCGATCCGTTAGAAGGAACGAACATCGTTGCATCCGGAACGTGGAACGCTTTAGCTGTTTTAGCGATCGCAGACCACGGAAACCTGCTTCACGCACCAGACATGTACATGGACAAGATTGCCGTTGGGCGTGAGAGTGTTGGGAAGATCGACATCAACGCACCTGTTATTGATAACTTACGAGCAGTAGCAGAAGCGAAAAATAAAAATATTGAAGACTTGGTAGCGGTGATCCTAGATCGACCTCGTCACGAACAGATCATTCAAGATATTCGTGAAGCGGGTGCGCGCATCAAGCTGATTTCTGATGGTGATGTAGCAGCAGCCATTAATACGGCGTTTGATGATACAGGCGTTGATATTTTATTCGGTTCTGGTGGAGCTCCTGAAGGCGTAATCGCAGCTGTTGCGTTAAAATGCCTCGGCGGGGAACTTCAAGGAAAGCTTCTTCCTCAAAACGACGAAGAATTAGAACGCTGCAAACGCATGGGCATCGACGACGTGAACCGTGTATTATACATGGACGACCTTGTAAAAGGGGACGACGCGATTTTTGCTGCAACAGGCGTTACAGACGGCGAGCTTTTAAAAGGAGTACGTTTTGATGGATCAACGGGTACAACGCAATCTGTTGTTATGCGCGCAAAGTCAGGAACCGTACGATTTATCGATGGAAGACACAGCTTGAAGAAGAAACCAGATCTTGTGATCAAACCATAAATAACGAGTGAGGCCGGACAACTTCGTCCGGTCTTTCCGTTACAATTACATGAATTAATCTTAATTTCAGTTGCAAAAGCTCAGCATGTATTGTAAATTCTCGTTAGAAGTCATTTGCTTCTGAGTTTCTGTTGCTTGATTAAAGACTCAATATGTGGTTAAAATAAGAAGTATGATTCATTAGGTTAATATTTTCTTCATACCCACTAATACCCTTAACTTTCAAAGGAACTCCTTCCATTAAAAAATCAAAAACCAAACCAACATAAAAAATCCCATTAAATCATAAAAACAAAAACAAAAGATAGTTATTAATAGAAAAGCGTGGTGTCACTATGGGGATAGATTTAGCAACATTAGAGACAAAGAAATTAAAAGAGCTTTATGAGCTTGCCAAACAATATAATATTCAATATTACGGTAAATTAACAAAGCGTGAATTGATGTTTTCTATTTTGAAAGCACAAGCAGAGCTTGATGGTTATTCATTTATGGAAGGTGTTTTAGAGATCATTCCGAATGAAGGATTCGGCTTCTTACGTCCGATCAACTATTCACCAAGTTCTCAAGATATCTACATCTCAGCTTCACAGATCCGCCGATTCGATCTAAGAAACGGAGATAAAGTATCAGGAAAAGTTCGACCACCAAAGGAAAACGAACGTTATTATGGACTTTTACAAGTTAATGCGGTTAATGGTGAGGACCCTGAAACGGCAAAGGAACGCGTGCATTTCCCTGCGCTGACGGCTCTTTATCCGGAAAAGAAAATGGTTATGGAGACAACGAGCAACAACATTTCAACGCGTATCATCGACATGATGGCGCCAGTTGGTTTTGGTCAGCGTGGTCTTATCGTCGCTCCTCCAAAAGCGGGTAAGACAAGCTTGCTGAAGGAAATCGCACACAGTGTGACAACGAACAACCCGCAAGTAGAGCTGATCGTCTTGCTTATTGATGAGCGTCCTGAGGAAGTAACAGATATCGAGCGTTCTGTAAAAGGAGACGTTGTAAGTTCAACGTTTGATGAAGTACCAGAAAATCATATTAAAGTGGCAGAGCTCGTATTAGAGCGTGCGATGAGACTCGTTGAGCACAAAAAGGATGTTGTCATCCTGCTCGATAGCATCACTCGTCTTGCCCGTGCTTACAACCTTGTCATTCCGCCAAGCGGACGTACACTATCTGGTGGTATCGATCCGGCTGCCTTCCACCGTCCGAAGCGTTTCTTCGGTGCGGCTCGTAACATCGAAGAGGGTGGGAGCTTAACGATTTTAGCAACCGCACTCGTGGATACTGGCTCGCGTATGGATGATGTCATCTACGAGGAGTTCAAAGGAACAGGAAACATGGAGCTTCACTTAGACCGCAAGCTGGCTGAGCGCCGTATTTTCCCTGCGATCGACATTCGCCGTTCTGGAACGAGAAAAGAAGAGATGCTCATCGCGAAAGATCACCTTGAGGCCCTTTGGTCGATTCGTAAAACGATGGATGATTCGTTCGATTTCGTAGACAAGTTCATGAAACGCATGCGTAAAACGGAGAATAACGAAGAGTTTTTCGAGCTTTTTGAAAGTGAAAAAAAGGGAGCGCCAAAGCGAGCTAAACCCGTAACAAACTAACGAAAAAGTATGGTTGCAAATGGGTTTTGTCCCTGTTATACTATTTTTATGTGTTTATAACTCTGTCTCCGCATAGGAAACAGGGCAGAAGGAGTGGAATTAGAATGAAACAAGGAATTCATCCGAATTATAAAAAGGTTATCTTTGTTGACGCTCAAAGCGGATTTAGCTTCCTTTCAGGATCAACTTTGTCTTCAAGCGAGACAATGAAGTGGGAAGACGGTAACGAATATCCAGTAATCAAAGTGGATGTTAGTTCTGACACTCACCCGTTCTACACAGGACGTCAGAAGTTCTCTGATGTTGGTGGACGTGTTGACCGCTTTAAGAAGAAATACAACCTTAAGTAATTTGTTGCAAGTAAAAGGGCAGGAGTCTTTCTTGCCCTTTTTTCTTTTGTATTTTATAGAAAACAAGAACTCGGTAACTGTTTTGATGGACCGGGTTTTTTATACGCCTTAAAAGGAGTCGAACACTCCAGTACCGAACGTTTATGTATGGTAAAACATCATACATTTCGTACATACTAAGGAAAAGATTGTTGCGAAAGGGGGAGCAGGCCATGTATGTGATGAATCAAAATGGCTGGATCGAATTGATCTGCGGCAGCATGTTCTCTGGTAAATCAGAAGAACTTATCCGCCGCGTAAGAAGAGCGACGTATGCGAAGCAAAAAGTACAGGTGTTTAAGCCGCTTATCGATAACCGCTATAGCGAAGAATCGGTTGTGTCTCATAACGGAACCGCTGTTATGGCCGAACCAGTCGGACGTTCTGTGGAGATCTTAAAAAATGTATTGCCTGAAACCGAAGTCGTAGCGATCGACGAAGTGCAATTCTTTGATGAAGATATCATCCCAGTTGCTCAAGAGTTAGCAGATCAAGGACTGCGCGTGATCGTGGCAGGGCTCGATCAAGATTTTAAAGGCGAGCCGTTCGGACCCGTTCCAAAAATGATGGCTCTTGCTGAACATGTGACAAAGCTTCAAGCGATCTGCATGGTTTGTGGATCACCTGCTAGCCGTACACAGCGTTTGATCGATGGCAGACCTGCTTCTTACGATGATCCAGTGATTCTAGTGGGAGCGTCCGAGTCATATGAACCGCGCTGCCGCCATTGTCATGAAGTACCAGGAAAGAAAAGAAACCTCCTATCAAGCGCAGAGGGCTTAGAAGGTCGGTTGAAATAAGGTTAGATACTATATTGTCCGGGAGCTTCGTGCTCTCGGGCTTTTTTTGATGTTGGTGTGGCGGAGTTAGCATGCATGCATTTGTAGTCGAAAAATGTCGCGGTGTGTCGACTCGTGGATAAATGGCCAAAACTTGTGGATTGAACGAAGAAATTTATGGATTGACGGCTATAACTTTAGGATTCAAGCTCCAAACTTGTGGATTCATCGATACCTTTGACAATCATCCCCCTAAAAACGGCTACCCACTTAACATAATCACCTCTTAAAAAGGAAATCCTAACGATATGGGAGGTGTTTATAGTGAAAAAGGCAATGTATGCGCCGCTTTTTGCACTATTGGTAACAACAGCATGTTCACCTATGCAGTCTTATAAAGAAGAAGGGGCTAAAATTGAGCCTGCCGCTCATGAAGACAAGCGGGATATTCGGGATAACCTGTTTGGTCATGGGATCATCAATTACCACCTAACCAAAAATGAACCAAGAACCAACTACAGCTATGACACGAACATGAATCCAAATGATTATCGGACGATGAACACCACGCGATTCGATCTGTCTGATGACCAGGATATGATTCGTCAAGCTGTTATTGATTCATCTGGGATCAATCCGCAGATGGTCACAATAAACGGAAATTATGCTCACATTCATGTGAACGTGCCGCATGATATGTCCAAAAAAGAGCGAGCAGCTACGCATCGTAAAATCATGAACGCCGTAGAGCGAGCTGTTCCGCGATATAACTTCTCACTAAAGATCGATCATTAACATTGTGGGAAATAAAACGGGAAATGGGGTCAGACCCCATTTCCCAATTTATTTCCCTAGTCTTCGAGAGGCTTGCTGGATGGGATCCCACGACCCGTTATACGGAGGGGCGTATGCCAAATCCAAATCTGCCAATTCCTCAACATCCATCTCGTGATAAAGAGCTGTAGCAAGCACGTCGATCCGTTTATCTACGCCCTCTTCACCGATGATTTGCGCACCTAGTAACTTCTCTGTTTCTTTGTGGTACGTTAATTTTATTTCTAACTTTTTTGGATCAGGATAATAACCGGCATGACTTTTTGATGTGATCTTGATCTCTGAAAAAGGAATGTTCAGCTGTTCTGCTTCTTTATTCGATAATCCTGTTTTTCCAAGTGTTAGATCCATGAATTGAATGATAGATGTACCTACGATTCCTCTAAAAGGTTTTTTCACACCAACCATGTTTAATCCGGCGATTCGGCCTTGTTTATTTGCTGTCGTTCCCAATGGAATATGATCATTTAGTTTTTTAACACGGTGATAGTGGGTCGCACAATCACCTGCCGCGTACACACCATCCACACTCGTTTCCATCGCCTCATTTACAACAATAACTCCTTGTTCATTGAGTGCCACGTCCGCTTCTTTTAAAAAGCTCGTGTTCGGTGAAACCCCGACGGATACGATCACAAGATCTGTTGGATAATCTTTCTTTGCTGTTTTCACAAATTGAACATGATCGTCGCCTTTAAAACCAAGCACTTCTTCTTCTAAACAAAGTTCGATGCCATGTTTCTCTGCTTCTTCATGAATGAATGGAGCGAAATCATGATCAAAGATACTTCCGAGTTGGTTGCTGCGCTGGATGATACGTACATTTTTACCGAGTCTTCGTACGTTTTCGGCCATCTCAAGGCCAATGTACCCTCCACCGATGATGGTTACGTTCTGAACATCTTTTAACCCGGCCATGAGTTTCTCGGCATCGGGAATCGTCTTGAGCGGATAGATGCCCTTTAGATGCAATCCTGTCCACTGCTTAGGTATGATCGGACTAACACCGGTAGCCACTAAGAGCTTATCATATGGCACCTCAAACGATTGCCCTGTCTTCGTATGTACACCAGAAACTGTTTTCGAGGTAGTATCTATAGCCTTAACTTCATGAAACGTACGAGCATCCATGCCGTATTTTTCACGGAACGTCTCAATACTGCGAGCGATAAGTTCATCAGTAGAAGGGATGAGTCCGCCTACAACATAAGGAAGTCCACATTGACCATAAGAATAGATACCGCCTTTTTCAAGAACCGTGATGTCGGCATCTTTTTCGTTTCGAACAATCTGCATCGCGGCACTCATACCAGCCGCATCTCCACCAATAATGCAATATTTCATCTGATCAGCTCCTTACGTCTCTCTAACTATATAGTATTCCCATTGTTCCGAAAAAAGTAACGTTACCTGTATGATGCCACAACTCTCTTCACTTTGACCAACAAGAAGTACAGAGTTAAAACGAACTATGATAGTAGAAAGAGGTGGTGGACTGTGCTAGAGATTAAATCGAACGGAACGGACTGGAACGCACCGGTTCAGCCGATTCATACACTGATAAAAAAACTTGAACAAAAGCCATTGGATCCTGTCTATGAAGGCATGGGCAATTTTATTATTAAATATAAAAATGAAAATCAGACTGACAACCCGCGTTATGTTGGCTGTACGCATTTTCTTGGACATTTTGCGACCATTCCTTATGTGTTTAACGTGATCACGAATGAAAAAGTGGTCATTGAAGAGCTGACGAAAGCGATTCGAATGAATCAAGAGCGTATCGATTATGAGCAGTTGCGTCGCAATATCTTTTCCTATTAAATTCCTTTTGTCCTGTGCTATGCTTTTCGTGAGGTGAGGGGAATGAAGGGGAATATAGCTTCGTTAAACATTAAGCTGCCAGAGAAAGTTGAGACACAAACTAAAACTTATTTTACAGCCTACAACAAAACGCCGCAGCAGCAACCTGTTTTTTTACATAAAACACACTTTGAAGGTGATGGAGTAGGAAACACCAAGCACCATGGTGGAACAGATAAAGCGGTCTGTGTGTACCCGTTTGAACATTATGAAAAGTGGATGACTGAGCTCGATCTAGAAGTACCGTTATCCGTCCCGGCATTTGGTGAAAACCTTACTGTTAAAGGTCTCTTGGAAGATGATGTTTGTATCGGTGACGTGTTTTCAGTCGGTGAGGCGATTGTTCAGATCACACAGCCTCGTCAGCCTTGTCAGACGCTAGCTTCTATTCTTTGTCGGCCAGATATGATCAAAAAGGTAGTAGATACGGGGCGGACGGGTTATTACCTGCGTGTTATAAAAGAAGGGTTGGTTGCAACAGGTGATGAGATGTTGCTGATTGAAAAACACCCTGCGCGTATTTCTGTTACAGAATCCAATCAGATCAAGTACGGCTTTTTAAAAGATGCTGAAAAAGTTTAAAGATTGATCGAAGTAAAAGAATTGGCGGAATCGATGAGGTTTTCATTAACAAAGAGAATTTAAAACTTTTATTATAACACTTTATGAGATGGAAATCATTTGGGAAAATGAATCTGTTAATAGGGTGTTAATTTCTATCCATGGAGTATTATTTTCCCAATTTATTAAATGACCAATCATGATACAATAAATCAGTAATAGTCGAACAATTCAGAAAATATACATAACGGGCCCGGGACCTGACCACCAAGAGCACATGGTTTGATTGTTATAAAATCATGATTGGGGGAAAAGAAATGAAAAAAACTGTATTTCGTGCATTCAGTGCAGTTCTCAGTTTGTTGTTTGTCCTATCATTAATGGTAGGTAATCTCCATTTCTCTGCATCAGCAGCAACGGTTGATATAGGACCGAAAAACTTCCTCGTTGGTTTTAAATCAGATATTCAAACAGCTCAAGTAAATGATGTTAAAAAAATGGGTGGGCAGGTTAAGCATCAATTTAAATTTATGGATACGATGCTTGTTTCGATGCCAGAGGCGGCAGCAGCCGCACTTACGAAGAATCCGAACGTTTCTTTTGTTGAAGAAGATCAAGTAGCGTATAAAACGGCTCAATCTACGCCGTGGGGAATTACGCATATTAAAGCGAATCAAGTTCATGCGACTGGAAACACAGGATCAGGTGTTAAAGTAGCGATTTTAGATACGGGAATTGATGCAAATCATCAAGATTTAAACGTACGTGGCGGTGCTAGCTTTGTACCAAGTGAGCCGAATGCGCTGGTTGATGGTGATGGCCATGGTACACACGTTGCAGGTACCGTAGCGGCACTTAATAACACGACAGGTGTTCTTGGTGTAGCTTATTCAGCTGATCTGTACGCTGTAAAAGTATTAGATAGTTCTGGAAGCGGAACATATAGTGGCATCATTCAAGGAATTGAGTGGGCTGTTGCAAATAATATGGATGTCATCAACATGAGCCTAGGGGGAAGTTCAGGTTCAACTGCCCTTAAACAAGCTTGTGATAATGCCTATAATTCTGGTGTGCTAGTAGTAGCGGCTGCTGGAAACTCAGGAACAAAAGGGAAGCAGAACACGATTGGTTATCCGGCAAAGTATGCTTCTGTTATGGCAGTTGGAGCGGTTGACTCGAACAATGCCCGTGCTTCGTTTTCTAGTGTTGGTTCAGAACTAGAAGTAATGGCACCGGGAGTAAATATTTTAAGTTCTGTTCCAGGCAATAACTATGCGAGCTACAATGGAACGTCAATGGCTTCACCACACGTGGCTGGGGCGGCGGCACTTATTATGGCTGGCAACCCTGGACTAACAAACGTTCAAGTTCGCCAAAAGCTCGTCAATACAGCAAAACCGCTTGGTGATGCATTCTATTATGGTAAAGGCGTAATCGATGTTTACGCAGCTACTAGATAACTAAAAAAATGCAAAAAAGAGGTTCTTTACAGAGCCTCTTTTTTGCTTGCCGTTCTTTCATCTTGCTTCAGAATATCTTACCTTCACGTCCAAGTCATCACAAAATACTTTAAATTGATAGTAGTCAAAGTAAAGCTGGTCTTCCTCTTTGTGATCCCAGCTGAAGATGGTTGATCCAAACACATAATCTTTCTTTCTGAAAGCCCGTATGGAAGGGGTATGTTGAACAATTTCAATCATTCCTTTCTCCATACCTATTTCAAGCTGAAGGATGACCCAAGGTAAGTCCTCTGGATGTACTTTCCTCTTTTCTCCGTTCCTTACGATTCGAATCGTTTTAGACATCGGCAGGTCTCCAATATTTTTATAGTCATTTCGTATCGTAGTTATTATAATGATAGTTAGTATCCGTACGCAAGAAGGTACATAATTGTAACTAAGGCAACGAAATGAAACTAAGGGGTGTTTTCGATTGAGAAAAGAATATTCTCATCCGATTGAAGTGACGATGGATGTGGTATGCGGAAAATGGAAAGGGATTATCTTATGCCATTTACAGCAAAATGATGTTTTACGATTTGGCGAAATTAAAAAACTGCTTCCAAAAGTGTCACAAAAAACACTGACGCTTCAACTAAGAGAATTAGAAGCTGATGGCTTGATCAATCGTAAAGTATACCCAGAAGTACCACCAAAAGTAGAGTATTCTCTAACGGAATACGGAAAAAATTTAGAAGTCACATTAAACCACATGAGTGAGTGGGGAAGAAGTCATGTTGAAAAAGTGGAATTAAACAGGTAGAAAATAGTTACAATGAAGAAGTGGTCGACTTTCGTTCCAGACTGTTCGCAATCCGCGTGTTGCGGTAAGCCTGTTGAAAGAGATATGAAATGTTGCTCCTGTGTCTAAGAGAAAGTCTGCCTATGATACTTCCTCGTCGCAATGCCTTACGCTCACTTGAAATTGTCAGCGAACAGACTCACCATAATATCTTTTAAATAGCCACAATCTTGTAGAAAAGGCCTGCGAAAAAGATTGAGAGTTTAGCTGATAACGACTATAATTATAATGTTATGCATATAAAACAGAGGTGAAAAACCATGTTAGAACGTTTAGAGACGATCGAAGCAAGATATGACAAGTTAAATGAATTACTCAGTGACCCTGAGGTTATAAATGATACGAACAAGCTGCGCGATTATTCAAAAGAGCAATCTTCCCTTCAAGATACGGTAGCGGTTTACCGTGAGTATAAGGAAGCGAAAGAGCAGCTGGATGAAGCAAAAATGATGCTTGAAGATAAGCTTGATGCTGAGATGACTGCGATGGTAAAAGAAGAGATCTCTGGTCTTAACCAACAGATCGAAGAGTTTACGGCTCAGTTAAAGATCCTATTGCTTCCAAAAGATCCGAACGACGACAAGAACGTTATCGTAGAGGTTCGTGGTGCGGCAGGTGGAGACGAGGCGGCACTTTTCGCTGGCGACCTTTACCGTATGTACACACGTTATGCAGAGATGCAAGGATGGAAGTCTGAAGTAATCGAAGCTTCCTATACAGAGCTTGGCGGATACAAAGAGATCATCTTTATGATCAATGGTGCTGGTGCTTATTCGAAGCTTAAATATGAAAACGGCGCTCACCGTGTTCAACGTGTCCCGTCAACAGAATCAGGCGGACGTATTCATACTTCTACAGCGACGGTTGCTGTACTTCCTGAGGCTGAAGAGGTTGAAGTTGAGATTCACGAAAAAGACGTTCGTGTTGATACGTTTACATCATCTGGTCCAGGGGGTCAGTCTGTAAACACGACTCAATCAGCGGTTCGATTAACACATGTTCCTACAGGTACAGTGGTATCGTGTCAGGATGAAAAATCACAGATAAAGAACAAAGAAAAAGCGATGAAAGTTCTTCGTGCACGTGTATATGATAAGATTCAGCGCGAAATACAAAAAGAGTACGATGAGACACGTAAGAGTGCGGTTGGTTCTGGAGACCGTTCAGAGCGTATTCGTACGTACAACTTCCCACAAAACCGTGTGACCGACCACCGTATCGGTTTAACGATTCAAAAGCTTGATCAAATTCTTCTGGGTAAGATGGATGAGTTTGTTGAGGCATTGATTACAGAGGACCAAACAAGTAAGATGAAAGCTCAGGCGGACGCGTAAAATGAGTACAAAAGTTCATGAAGCCCTCGCGTGGGCTTCTTCTTTTTTAGCTGAAAACGGACGCGAAAGTTTTGCCGCAGAAATATTAATGAGACATATTTTAGGGGATGTGAATCGAACAGAGATGCTCATGCGTCTTCATGATGTGATGACTGATGAGAATGAGGCGATGCTCAAAGCAGCAGTCGCTCGCCACGTTGAAGGAGAGCCAGTTCAGTACATTACCGGAAAAGAAGAATTTTACGGTCGAACTTTTTATGTGAACAAAGAAGTCTTAATCCCAAGACCAGAGACAGAAGAGTTAGTCGAACATACACTAACGCTTATCTCAGAACATTTTCGTGATGATGATCCCGTTACAGTTGCAGATATCGGAACGGGAAGCGGAGCCATTTCGATCTCATTAGCATTGGAGAATAATCGACTGAACGTATTAACGGTTGATATTGCAGAGAAATCGATTGAGGTAGCGAAAGGAAACGCAGATCGACTTGGTGCAGAGGTTACATTCCTGCACGGCGACCTTTTACAGCCTTTTATCACTAACGGGGAAAAACTTGATGTCGTCGTATCCAATCCGCCGTACATCCCAGATCATGAGATCGCGGTACTTGAGACAATCGTAAAAGACCGTGAACCCATGAGAGCACTAAGTGGGGGGAAAGACGGCTATGTGTTCTATCGACGCTTCATGGAAGAACTGCCGCTCGTTCTAAAAGAAAAAGCGATCGTAGGCTTTGAAGTAGGAGCAGGGCAGGGCGAGACGGTAGCGGGCATGCTTCGTGTCACGTTCCCTGGTGCGGATGTGTATGTAAAGGAAGACATCAGCGGCAAGGACCGCATGGTGTTCGCCATCCTCGGGAAATAAAGCGGGAAATGGGGTCTGACCCGGGTCAGACCCCAAACAATTTAGAAACAATTTAAAGACAAACGGCCGACTTAATCAGTCGGCCGTTTGTGATAATGAGAAAATTAACCTTCTTTATAAAGATGTAGATTTTAAGGTACGTGTTTTTATATTAGTTACGCGATCGCACACTTTTCGAAATCAACTCCACACTTTTCGACACAACTTTCGCACACATCATCTAATCTTGCACACATCTTTCCTCATTCTTATTCTTTCACCATCAACTTAAGCGGTGCCGCAATCTTCTTTTCTACTTTCTTTCCTGCTAGTACGTCGGATGCTGCTTTTACCGCTAGTTCACC
Source organism: Fictibacillus nanhaiensis (assembly GCF_049537595.1). Lineage (GTDB taxonomy): Bacteria > Bacillota > Bacilli > Bacillales > Fictibacillaceae > Fictibacillus > Fictibacillus nanhaiensis_F. The sequence goes on along the minus strand of NZ_JBMULM010000004.1, from coordinate 161,500 downwards.
GATCAGGTCAGGCTGCTGAGCGACGGTTGCTGCGAGCTTTCCTTCTTTTACAGCATTTACGGCATCATCGTTACCGTCGAATCCAACGACGAGCACATCTCGACCAGAGCTGTTGATCGCTTGAAGTGCGCCGAGCGCCATTTCATCGTTATGCGCGAATACAGCTTTAATGTCTGGATTCCCTTGGAGTACGTTCTCCATGACGTTTAACCCCTTTGTACGGTCGAAGTCAGCCGTTTGTTTGGCTACAACGTCTAACTTTTCATCAGCTACATTATGGAATCCTTTCCCACGCTCGCGTGTTGCTGAAGCTCCAGGTACCCCTTCTAATTCAGCCACTTTTGCACCCTCACCGAGCTTTTCTGCGATAAAGTCACCAGCCATCTGGCCACCTTTTACATTATCAGAGGCAACAAGCGTTGCTACATCTCCTTTATCTGTTGAACGGTCCAGTGTAACAACCGGAACATCAAGGTTGTTCGCAGATTGAACAGCGGTTGAGATCGCCGCTGAATCTGTCGGATTGATCAATAGAGCGTCAATGCCTTGCTGCAGAAGATCTTCTACATCGTTTACTTGTTTAGCAGAATCATTCTGTGCGTCGACCACGATCACTTCAGCACCTTGTTTTTTCGCTTCATCGATCACGCCGTTTTTCATCGATACGAAGAACGGATTGTTAAGCGTTGAAACGGATAAACCGATTTTAATCTTTTCTCCGTCACCTTTTTTAGCCGGTTTTGCCCATGAAGGGGGCTCTAATGAACAGGCACCTAACAAGAAAACAGATAAAGACATGATGAGTAATAAAGCTTTTTTCATTTAGAAACCCTCCTACGCTGCTTTTTTACGGTCGATCAATACTGCAATCAGGATCACGATCCCTTTTACGACCATTTGGAAGAATGATGATACACCTAATAAGTTCAAACCATTGTTCAACGTTCCGATAATCAATGCGCCGATTAATGTTCCGACAATTAATCCGCGTCCACCAGATAAGCTTGTTCCACCGAGAACAACAGCTGCTATCGCATCCAGTTCATACGATGTGCCGGCAGTCGGTTGAGCAGAGTTCAGACGTGAAGTAAGAATCGCTCCAGCTAGTGCTGCCAATAGCCCTGCTAGTGAATAGATCATAATTTTTACTTTTGTTACTTTAATTCCTGAGATGATTGCAGCTTTCTCGTTTCCGCCGATCGCATACGTTTTTCGTCCGAACGGTGTTTTATGAAGGATTACCCAAAACGCTGCAAAAGCAAGCATCATCGTGATTGCTGGGACCGGAATTCCTAAGAAATAACCTCGTCCAAAAAGTTGGAACATATAGCTTTCGCCAAGACCCGTGATCGGATTACCGTCTGTATACACTAACGTTAGTCCACGGAAAATCGTCATCGTTGCGAGTGTAGCGATAAATGGAGCCATTTTTCCTTTTGTGATCAGTAAGCCGTTAATCGCACCCATTACAGCACCTAGCAAACATCCGATCAAGATCGCTAACATCGGATCAACGCCAGATACGATCATTCCTGCCATCAGTGCACTCGATAACGCGAGAATGGCACCAACGGATAAGTCGATTCCGCCCGTTAGAATAACGAATGTCATACCAAAGGCGATGAGTGCGTTAATTGCAACTTGGCGCAGCAAGTTTAATAAGTTCAGTGGTTCTAGAAAACTAGGATTTAGAATCGATACGATTGTAACGAGTATCAACAGTCCTAATAGAGGTCCAAGTTTTTGCATCAAATTTTCTACATGATTTACTTTAGCCGGTGACGTTTTCATTTTATTGTCCTCCCGTTGCATATGTCATAATTCTTTCTTGAGTTGCTTCGCTTTTCATGAGCTCACCGCTGATCTGTCCTTCGTGAACGACAAGAATACGATCGCTCATGCCAAGAACTTCTGGAAGTTCTGACGAGACCATGATAATCGCTACACCACGATCGGTAAGTTCGTTCATCAACTGATAGATCTCACGCTTCGCACCAACGTCAACACCTCTTGTTGGCTCGTCCAAGATCAGCACTTTTGGTCCGATTCCAACCCATTTCGCGATGACGACTTTTTGCTGATTACCTCCAGAAAGGTTCTTGGCATTCGTTTCGCTTGATTCGGTCTTAATCTGTAACCGTTTGATGAGCATATCCACAAAGTCAGTCTCTGTTTTATAATCGATCACACCATTTTTAGAAAAACTTCGTAAGTTAGGCAGCGCCATGTTTTCACGTATTGAAAAGTCGAGAACCAAGCCTTCGTTCTTTCTATCTTCTGTAATAAAACCAATCCCGCGTTTCACCGCTTCGTATGGGTTTTTGATAGATACCTTCTGACCACCAACCCAGATCTCGCCAGAATCAAGCTGATCGAGCCCGAATAATGCACGCATGATCTCCGTACGACCTGCACCCATCAGGCCGGAAACACCAACGATCTCACCGGCTCTTACAGAGAAACTAATATTTTCAAAGATTCCATTTCTCGTCGCGTTCTTTACTTCTAAGACAGTTTCGCCAACTTGTGGATTGCGTTCTGGAAAACGATCAGTAAGCTCACGGCCAACCATCTTCCGGACCACTTCATCAAAGCTAGTCTCTGCGATCGCTTTCGTATCAACCGTTCTACCATCTCTCATGACCGTAATTCGATCACAGATTGCAAAAATCTCTTCCATACGGTGTGAGATGTAAACGATAGACACACCTTCTTTTCGTAGAGCGTTAATCACATCGAACAATTTTTCGATCTCACGCTCAGTAAGGGCAGCGGTCGGCTCGTCCATAATGATGACTTTGGCGTTTGTCATAAGCGCCTTCGCGATCTCGATCATCTGCTGTTGACCAACAGAACAAAGACCTGCGTCTTTTTCGAGTGGAATGGTGACAGCTAACTTTTCAAACTGCTTTTTTGCCAACGCTTTCATTTCTTTTGTCTTTAAAAGGCCGAACGGTGAACGCAGCTCTTTGCCGATAAAAAGGTTATCGAGCACAGTCATGTCAGGCCATACGTTCAATTCTTGGTGAATGAACGCGACTCCGTGCTTCTCGGCTTCTTTCGGGTTATCAAAGTACCGCTGTTGTCCGTCAATCTGAATGGTTCCTGAATCTTTTTTATGAAGACCGGTTAAAATGTTCATCATTGTTGATTTTCCGGCACCATTTTCACCCATTAAGGCATGCACTTCGCCTGGTTGAAGGTCGAAGTCAACACCCGTTAATACTTGGTTGGCACCAAATGCTTTATATATATCGTTCATTTGAATGTGCAACACGATCACCTCTTTTAGAAGATTACCCCTGCTTGCAGGATACAGTTGGCATACGGCGTGACTTCACCAGTTCGAATGACTACTTTCGCCTGCTTTGTTAATTGTTTAAACGCTTCATGAGAGACAAACTTTTTTTCTGTTTCAGAGAAAGTCTCGTCCATAAACCGCAAAGTCTTTTCGTTCTTCTCTTTGATCTCATTGGCAAGTATCACTTGTTCCACGACCATGTCCTCTGATACAGCAGAAACAACATCTGTAAAGCTCGGTACACCGAGCGTAAGTGCGAGATCAATTCGCGGAACATCGCTTGGAATCGGAAGACCAGCATCCGCAATCACGATAAGATCTGTATGTCCGAGATCACTTAACACTTTAGAGATATGACTGTTTAAGATGCCATGTCGTTTCATAGAGATGCCTCCACTTCTGATCGGTTCGGCATACCGCCTTGCGCACCGAACTTTGTAACGGATAGGGAAGCGGCTCGATTGGCGAACTGCAAGCTTTCTGTAATGTTCTTTCCTTCTGCTAAAGCAACGGCTAGTGCGGCATTGAACGTATCTCCTGCGCCTGTTGTGTCTGTTACTTCTACTGAGTAAGAAGGAACGGTGATCTCTTTTTCACCATCAAAATAACGAGCTCCGTTCTTTCCTTCCGTTATAAACACTTTGTTCGGATATTGTTTCAGTGCTGATTCTGTTGATAATCCATCAAAAAGAACGACTGCTTCATGTTCGTTCGGAGTAATAAAGCTTGCCGAGTCGATCACTTTTTTAGAGAGTGGGCGAGCTGGAGCTGGGTTCAACAACAAAGGAACATCTAGCTCCTGACAAAGCTCACTTACATATTCGACCGTTTCTTCTGGAATCTCTTGTTGAATGAGCACCATGTTTGCTTGTTTGATGAGTGCTTCTGATTTCTTAACATAATGAGGTGTTACATGATCATTCGCGCCTTTAACGACGACGATGCTGTTATCACCTTCAGCTAAAACGATGTGAGCTGTACCGCTTTCTGTATCTGTAACCGGTTCCACATTCGTTACATCAACACCGTTTTGTTTAAAGTTCTCTAGAATTTCCGCTCCGTAATGGTCATCACCTACACAACCGATCATGTAAACCTCTGCACCAAGACGAGCAGCAGCGACTGCTTGGTTCGCTCCTTTTCCTCCAGGTACGGTTTTAAACGAACGTCCCAAGACAGTTTCTCCTGCTCCTGGACGTTGATCAGATGTCACGACGAGATCCATCGAAGAGCTTCCGATGACTACAATTTTAACCATTCGTATCAACCTTTCTTGTTGTATTTCGATCTATAAATGTAACAGGCAGTTGAACCTGCTGTTGATGGATCTTTTCTTGATTGATGATCTTCACAAGCAGCTGTGCCGCTTCTTTTCCCATCTCATAAGCCGGCTGGCGAATGGTAGAAAGGGAGGGGAACAACAAACTGCTCTGCGGTATATCATCAAACCCGATGATCTGAAGTTCTTCCGGAATCGATTTTCCGAGACGAAGTGCCTCATGTAAGACAGCTGTTGCCACAATATCGTTACTCGCTAACACACCATCTGTATCAGGATATGTTGCAAAAAGTTCTTTCGCCCATCTCTCTGCATCTTCAAAGGCAAAAGAAGTTGTCGACATCACATGAAAATCAATATTTGATTGACTCAGAACTTCTAACGCACCTTGAAAACGATCTTGGGCAGGTTGGATATGCGCGGGACCTTTTAAAATTGTGATCCGCTTGCTGCCCCTTTTCACGATCTCTTCTGCAGCTATTCTTCCGCCTTCTTTTCCATCCGCATAGACAGAAGGATAATCAGAAGATGTTCTGTCTAAGAAGACTACGGGAATGGACAGGTTTTTATAGTTGTTCTTTGCTTTATTGTTCGTGGCTGAGATGATACCGACTACATTGTTTTGAATAAACGTGTTTAAATAATCGAGCTCTTTCTCAGCATTTTCATCACTGTTTCCAAAAAGAATACGATAACCGCCTTTTTGCATCTCATCTTCTACACCTCTTGCTAACTGTGGAAAAAATGGGTTAGTGATGTCTGGCAGCAACAAGCCGACCAATTTTGATTTCTTTGTATAGAGGGAACGGGCGACTTCATTTGGGCTGTACTTCAGTTCAGCAACGGCAGCCATCACTTTTTTACGCGTATCTTCATGAACGTATCCATTCGCATTCAAAACGCGAGATACTGTCGCAACCGACACACCTGATTTCTTTGCCACATCACGAATGGTAACCAAATCTCCGCCTCCTCTAAAAAAATATGTAACCGTTTACACATTTAAGTTAACAGAAAAAGAATCAGCATGCAAGTTGGTAAATTTTTCTCCTTGGTTGTGTGTGAAAAGACTTTCTTCAGATCTTACTTTCTCACATCTTGAAAAGTTGATTGAAGTGAAAGATGCGAGACTCCTGGGGGATCAGCGGGACAGGTGAGACACCTAACAGTGCAGAGCGCTAGGTGGCTCACCGCACGCCCCCCGGAAAGCGAGCATCTGTAACGGAAATCAACCACTTTCAAAAGCACCAAAGTAAAACGAATGTCGAATCGAATAGAACGAAATTTACTAGATTACTAGTATGAAAAAATATCACCGTGTCCAAACTGTGGTTAGATACGACGGGGGAGGAAAAAACAATGAAAAAGCGCAATCATTTCTTTATTCTAGTTCTTATATCTCTAGCGGTGATGTTCTTATTTTTTGAAACACAAACCAAGGTGGCGAACGCAACAATGAACGCCTCTGTTAAAATACCTGAAGAATCGATCAGACTTCGCATTCTAGCAAACAGCAATACGGATGCTGACCAAAAACTGAAGCGTGAGATCCGTGATGAAGTGAATGCCCAGATCACAACTTGGGTGGGTGAGTTATCTTCCATTTCTGAAGCACGTGAGATCATTCGTAAACAGCTGCCAACGATTGAAAAAATCGTTCAAAGTAAGCTGGATAAAGCCGGTCTTGAGAAGACGTTTTCTGTAGAATTAAACAAAGTAGCTTTTCCTACTAAAATGTACGGTGACTACATCTATCCTGCAGGTCAATATGAAGCTGTGCTGATCACACTTGGTGAAGGTGAAGGGAAGAACTGGTGGTGTGTACTCTTCCCACCATTATGCTTTCTAGACTTTGAAAATGGCGATGCAGTTAAAGAAAACAAAGATGGCAAAGGTGACGTAGTAGATACGGCTGCTGAAGCAGGTGCAGATCAAGCGAATCAAGCAGATGAAGCTGAGGAAATCGAGACGAAATTCTTTGTGGTAGAACTGTTTGATAGCCTCTTCAGCTTTGTAGGTTCCTTATTCTCGTAAAATGTGCATATTTTCCTCCCTATTTTCATAGATTATAGAAAATGAAGAAGGTAACCAAATGGTGGTTAGCCTTCTTTTTTTAAAAAAGTTTTTCGGGTGAAATGATGAAAAACAGCCGAATGAAGGCTGAAATTATATAGGAATAGGGGAGTTATGAGATGACGATAATCTTAAGGCAGGCTATGCAACATGAAGCAAAAGATCTGTTACAGCTCGTCGGAAAAGCTGGACTTCAGTCAGAAGGAATCAAAGACAGCATCGAAAATTATTTAGTCGTGGTAAACGACCAAGGTGAGACGATCGGTACAGTAGGTTTAGAGAGAATCGGAAACGATGGCTTGCTTCGGTCTTTCGTACTCAAGCAGAAATATTCTTCAGAGACGCTTCTTCTTAAACTCATCGATAAAATTTTGGTATACTCAAAAGATAAAGGAGTAGAAACCCTTTATGTACTTACGAAAGCTGTGCATATGTTCGAACAACTTTCGTTTAAAACAATTCCGAAAGACAAAGTGCCTCCACATATCGAGAGCGCTGATCATATAAAAAATAATGCAACATCAGGAGCAGAACTTTTAGCTTATGCACTGGATTAATGAGAGATTGTCAACAAGTTGTCCACAATTTACGACAAATTGTGTATAACTCTGTGGATATAAAAGTTTTGTTATCGACCTTTCCATATAAGGTTGACCTGAGTAATAGAAAGGATTTATCACATGAAATCATTCCAGACGGAACGCTGGCCTGTGGATAAAACAGAAAATCCGCTTAAAAATCATCCACATATTATTCAAGCTTCCTTGTGGATAAATAAGAATGAAGTAATAGCCATTCCGACAGAAACGGTTTATGGTTTGGCGGGGAACGCGAGAAGTGATGATGCGATCAAACGCATTTTTGAAGCAAAGGGAAGACCGAGTGATAATCCTTTGATTGTTCACATTTCAGATCTTTCTCAATTAGAAGGGCTTGTTTCTTCTGTTTCAAAGACCGCACAAAAATTAATGACCGCATTCTGGCCGGGTCCATTGACGATTGTGCTACCTAAAGGTGAAAACGTTAGTGAAAGAGTTACAGCAGGGTTATCCACAGTGGCGATAAGGATGCCGGACCATGAGATCGCTCTTGCTGTTATCGCTGCATCAAATGTTCCGCTTGCCGCACCAAGTGCTAACCTTTCAGGAAAACCAAGCCCCACTTCAGCTCAGCACGTTTATGAAGATTTGAAAGGCAGGATTCCGGGCATTGTGGATGGCGGTTCAACAGGTGTAGGCGTAGAATCAACAGTTGTTGAATGCACAGGTGAACTTGTCACGATTTTACGACCTGGCGGAATCACGTTAGAAGAGCTTGAAAAAGTAGTTGGTGCAGAGCGAGTCATTGTTGATCCGGGGTTGGAGAACGAGAAGCATGCGCCTAAATCGCCAGGGATGAAATATACACACTATGCACCTGACGCGCCGTTCGTTCTTGTGGATGGAAGTGTGGAATTTTTACAGAGACTTGTTGATCAAGAACGCGAAGCAGGAAAACGGATTGGAATTCTGACGACAGAAGAAAGAGCTAGCGTTTATAAAGCGGATTGTGTGATTCCAGCGGGAAATCGTTCTAACCCTGAAACCGTAGCTCAGCATCTATACGAAGCGTTACGCGCGTTTAACGAAGCGGGTGTCGATCAAATTTTCGGAGAGGTTTTCCCGAAAACTGGTGTTGGTGCTGCGATTATGAATAGATTGGAAAAATCGGCCGGTGGGAATGTCATAAAAGAATAGAATGAAGCTCTGATTCAACGTTTTTGGTTGAGTCAGGGCTTTTTTATTTTTAAAGAGTGCTGAAATTGGCTGTTTGATCTAGTATGCATTGAAAATTTTGTTAGTGGAAATCATAAAGTTAAATAATTTCACGGTAATCTATTATATTTTCACGGTAATTTAATATATATTCACGGATAGAGCCAATAATTTCACGGATAAAATTATTTAAACGATTTTCGACAAACAGAGGCTAGATCAAGCCTTCAAATACAAAAAATAAGCCTGCGTCTACTCAAGACACAGGCTTGTTTTTATCAATCGGAAGCAGGATGGAGAAGGTCGTTCCTTCATCAATCTTGCTGTTGATCAGTATTTTACCGTGGTGATTCTCTACGATCTTGTAACAGATCATGAGCCCAAGGCCGGTACCTTTTTCTTTTGTGGTATAAAAAGGTTCACCCAAAGTTGGCAAGCGTTCTTCTGAAATACCACAGCCGTGATCGATGAAAGAAGCGATCACATATCCGCCTTCTTTCTTTAAATGAATATGTACAGAGCCGCCTGTTGGCATCGCTTCGATCGCGTTTTTCAGCATGTTCACAAACACTTGCTTGATCTGATTGTCCACACACCATATTTCTGGCAGATCTGGTTCACTCTCGAAATAGATTTGAACATTTGTAAGAATCGCTTGTGTATCAAGAATCGAGATGACGTGTCGCAACAATTGGCGAAGATCGGTTTGTACAAAATTCATGGCTTGCGGCTTGGCAAGCAACATAAATTCTCCGACGATGCTGTTGATTCGATCGATCTCTGAGAGCATGATCTCGTAATAGTCCTCGTTCTCAGAGGCTCTTGACTGCAAAAGCTGCAAAAATCCGCGGATCGAAGTGAGCGGGTTGCGAATCTCGTGTGCTACACCAGCAGCAAGTTGACCGAGAACAGAGAGCTTGTCAGATTTTCTTAACATCTCTTCCGTCTTTTTTCGTTCGGTCAAGTCACGTGCTACGACAACGAACGAGTCAGGCTGATCTGAATCGTTTGCGATCGGGGTCGCGTTCGCTTCAAGGGTTACCCAGTGTCCATGTGCATGCTTGCATCGCACTTCGAACTTCACAGGCTTTTGAGTTTGAACCATCTCGTTCATCGCCATTCTCACTTTTGCCCGGTCATCTGAGTGGAAGAATCCTTGAATCTTTTTCCCATCATAAAGAGACGGATCAAAGCCGAGAAGAAGCCGGTTGGAAGGAGATACGTATTTAACGTTTCCTTCTAGGTCAACAACACCTACTAGGTCAGTCGTGTTCTCTGCGATGATTCGATACTTTTCTTCGCTTTCTTTTAATGCTTTTTCTTTTAGTTTTTTATCTGTGATATCTCTTGAGATCGCAGATAGTGCCACGACTTCACCGTTCTCGCCATAGATCGGACTTAAGGAAAGGCTTACATTTAGCCGTGTGCCAGACTTCGTTAATCGGATAGTTTCCACACCCTTTACATACCCGCCATGTTTGACGATGGTCATCAGTCTTTCAGATTCGGCTGCCTTATCCTCAGGAACAACGGGAAGGATATGTGAAGTCAGGTTCGTGAGCTCGTCTTGTGACCATCCGTATATAAATTCAAACGCCGGGTTCACTTTTACAGAGAAGTCTGTTAAGTGAACGACCGAGATCGCATCACTAGAATGATAGATAACAGATTCTAGAAGATCCTTAGTTTCACGTAGTTCTTTTTCCGCCTCTCTTTTTGCGGTTACATCTTTCGCGATACCGAAAACACCTAACACTTTATTCAGTACGATGATCGGAGTAAGGGTGAACATAATCTGGCGCGTTCCACCATTCTTTTGCTGTATACGAGTTTCGTACATTTTGGAATGCCCATTTAACGCATCCTTAAACTGATCGATGGCGGTTGCTCTCTGGTCAGGCATCATGAACGGATTAAACGTCATGTTCAAAAGTTCTGTCTCGCTATAACCGCTCAACGTTGCACACGATTTATTGACTGTCGTAAATTTGCCTTCAAGATCGAGCGAAAACAAGGCATCGATGTTATGGTCCATCAATGACCGGAAGCGCTGTTCACTCTCAGCAAGCTGAGTCTCAACAGACACTCTCTCTGTGAGATCCACACAAAATCCATAAACCTCAGAAACGGTTCCACCTTCATTATAGATAGGACCGATCGCAGCTAAAAAGGGAATGCCGTTCAGTTCGGATTCGTACGTAAGACTTTCTCCGTTCAGCGCTCTTTCGTACATTTCTTTTTTAAAGTCTGCAATTTCTTTAGGGAAGATGTCTTCTATTCTTTTTTGAATTACGTTTTCCCGTTTAAGGCCAAACAAGTCAAACAGTTCACCTTCGCTCTCGGTCATAATGAGGTTTTCATTATGTTTCATACATCGAAAAGTCATGCTTTTTTGGCGTGACAGGCCAGTTGGGAATGGCGACGATCGCCACATGTCTTTTTCATTTTCCGTAATGGCCGATGCGTTATGGACCATGCTTGTTCCTCTCCTTTACGTACAGATTCACTTCCTTTTATATACGATATAAATCACATTATCCCTTCCTCTAAAGCGGTAAAGAGTTCCATTTTTTCATCTTCTCAACAGCTTGTATGTTTTTTAGTCTTTTTAAAAGTAGACATGCATAGTCTGAAAGTATGATGGTTAAGGGAGTGGGAAGTATTTGGCAACCATGGGAGAATGGATGACACTGTTATTTATGTCAGTTGCGCTAGGTATGGACGCTTTTTCGATCGGGCTAGGGATGGGGATGTTATCACTTCGTATAAGACAAATTATGAAAATAGGAATTACGATAGGAATCTTTCATATGCTCATGCCTCTTGCCGGAATGACGCTCGGCAAACAGATCTCAGTTCATTTTGGTGGTATAGCTGCCATCATAGGTGGAATTCTCCTTGTCATACTGGGTGTTACGATGATTCGGTCCTCTTTCTCAAATGATGATGAACCGTTCGTACAGCCGATCGGCATCGGACTCTTCGTCTTTGCGCTCAGCGCTTCTTTAGATAGTTTTTCAGTGGGGTTATCACTAGGTATCTATGGAGCAAAAACCTGGCTCACGATTACGATGTTTGGTCTCATGAGCATGGTCTTAACGTGGGCTGGCTTGATCATGGGAAAAAAAGTACAGAAGTGGCTCGGCTCCTATGGTGAAGCGTTCGGCGGATGTATCCTGCTTGCTTTTGGGGTGAAGATCCTGTTTCCGTTCTAGAAAAACGCAGATGCTGCAAGAAAGAGTTGATTTCCGTTTCAGGTGCTCCCTTTCCGGGGGGCGTGCGGTGAGCCTATTAGCGCTTTGCGCTGTTAATAGTCTCACCTGTCCCGCGGATCCCCCAGGAGTCTCGCACCTTACTCTCCAATCAACTAGTCAATGAAGTCAGTGGTACTGGCAGACAAAAGAAGTAAGAAACTCTCTATATTTTTTATTCCATGATCCGATGATATACTTACTAGTAAGAGCGTTAACCTATAGAAAAATAGGGAAAGATAGAATATGAGGTGAATTCACCATGAATGTTTTATTTATTTGTACAGGCAATACGTGTCGCAGTCCGATGGCTGAAGCCATTTTACGCAAAAAAGGAAAAGGTAAGTTCAACGTTAAATCAGCTGGTGTATTTGCTGGAAACGGTGCCGTGATGAGTTCGAATGCAACACAAGCTCTTTCGGAAAGAAGTATTAAGGAAAGTCATCAGTCACAAGGCGTGTCCGATTATTTGATCGAGTGGGCTGACATTATTTTAACGATGACCGAGAGCCATAAACATGCGCTCGTCGGACGATGGCCAGATGCGGTGAATAAGACGTATACATTAAAAGAGTATGTTCTTGACGAAGATGAGCAGAAGAAGATTGAAGAGATCTATGAGCTCTATACAGAGATCGAGATGCTGAAGCTTCAATACATGTCCAAGGATTCTGCGGATGAAGAAGTTAGACAAGCGTTTGAAAGGGAAGTAAGGCCGCTCGTTGAAAGAAGGATGAAGTTAGAAAGTGAAGTACCTTCTCTAGACATTACAGATCCTTTCGGTGGACCGCTTCATCTTTATCAAGAAACAAGAGATGAGATTGAAGTCCTTATTGAAAAATTAATGAAAAAAGACGATAGCAAGAAGTAGTAAGACAAAATGAGGTAAGGCTGTCCTAAATTGCCTAGCAGTGACATTGAACGGGTAATCTGGAGAGCATATAATGAAAAAAAGTATGAGAGAGCAGGTGCACACAACATGAAAGTAGCAATTGGATCAGATCACGCCGGAGTTGAATTACGAAAAGAAATCATCAGCATGATTGAAGAGCTGGGTATGCAAGTGGAGGATGTCGGCTGTGAATGCGACACGTCTGTAGACTATCCAGACTATGCGATTCCTGTAGCAGAAAAAGTAGCCAAAGGTGAAGCTGATCGCGGAATTTTAATCTGCGGTACGGGCATTGGAATGAGCATTGCAGCGAACAAAGTTAAAGGAATCCGCTGTGCGCTTGTTCATGATCTATTCAGCGCAAAAGCTACAAGACAGCATAATGACAGCAATGTACTTGCAATGGGTGAACGTGTCATCGGGCCGGGTCTCGCACTCGAAATCGCTAAAGTATGGCTGACGACAGAATATGAAGGCGGACGTCACGGTCGCCGTGTAGATAAAATCTCTCAATATGAAGGCCAATAGCTAAAATGCTATAAACCCATAAAATGAAGGGAAGACCATCTCATGAGCGATGAGCTCCAACAAATTCAAGACCAAGTCCTGAATGTTTTGCAAGATCTGCAAAAGCATGCACAATTAAGACCGTCACAATTATTAGTAGTAGGCGCAAGCACGAGCGAAGTAATTGGTGAACGAATTGGCACATCAGGCACGATGGATACTGCTGGTGCACTTTACTCAGGTATCTTAGCGTTTCAAGAAGAAACTGGCGTAGCACTTGCCGTGCAATGCTGTGAACACTTGAACCGTGCGCTTGTCATCGAGCGCGAAGAAGCTGAACGACGAGGCTATGAAGAAGTGCGGGTCGTTCCAGCACGATCAGCTGGAGGTGCGTTGGCAACACACGCCTACCACCATATGAATGACCCCGTGATCGTTGAATATATAAAAGCCGACGCAGGCATCGACATCGGTGACACCTTTATCGGCATGCACTTGAAGCATGTTGCTGTGCCGGTTCGCAGTGAAGTGAAAAAGGTCGGAGCCGCACACGTGACGTTGGCGAAGACCCGTCCGAAGTTAATCGGCGGCGAACGTGCAGTGTATCCGAGTAAAGAAGACATACGTTGTTTTTAATTCGTAGAAAGCCCTCTTGGTGAGGGCTTTTTTCTCTTTTTATCGTGTGAACAGCTGCGTCGAAATATGACGAAATTTGTAGACTCGCCGCTTTATGACTAAATCTCGCCGTATTAATGAGATATTTCGCCGGAATAATGCCGAAACTCGCTGAATTATTGGCAAAATTTCTAGAATTATTACTTATGAATTTACTTTTTAAGCTTTAAGAAAGCTTGAATGTCTTCCAAGTTGCCTAGTTGTGTTCAATCTCGTAGTGAATCCACTCTGAATTGATGTTTTTTCCGCCCATCTTCTTATAAAGTGCTTGAGCAGACGTATTATCAATCGCTGTTTGCCAAGTCATGTACGCGTAGCCTTCCTTTTTCGTATATGCAAGAACATGCAGAAAAAGCTTCTCCCCTAAACCAGCACCACGAAAATCAGCATCCACAAAAAGATCGTTCAATATGGCGATTTTCTGCAACCGGGTCGTGCTGAACGAAAAGTATAGTGTTGCGAATCCTGCTAATCTGCCATCTTCTGTCTCAGCAACAAACTGAGTCCCTGCTTCATCTGAAGAAAGCAGATGCTTGATATGATCATCCAACTTTGATCCCTCAGGAGTTTTTCCTTTATAAAAATCAACAATGTAACGATGCATCAGACCCTTCAACTGTTCCAAATCATCTACTATAACAGGGCGAACTCTAAAACTAGCCATCGTTATCCATCTCCTCTAATCTGGTTTCCTTAACAAAGGAAGCATTCATTTTACATCTATATTAAGTGATTCTTTCTGGTCTGAATAGTATGATAAAAAAGGCGATGTAGAATCATGTGTTGTTATGGAAGGGCATACTAGAGCTGCTTCCTTTTTTATGTGAAAGGAGAAAGTGATCTTGAGGAATTATGCGATCGGAATAGATATTGGTACAACGAGTACGAAAGTTGTTCTTTTTGATGAAAAAGGGGCGGCTGTCGCTCATCACTCGAAAAATTACCCGTTGCTGTCGGAAGAGCCAGGGGCTGCCGAACAGAAGCCGGATGAAATTTATGAAGCAGTAAATGAATCGCTAAGAGAAACGGTGCGAAAAAGTGGAGATCTAGCAGATAGAATTGGTTTTATTTCTTTTAGCACAGCTATGCATTCTATGATTGCAGTGGACTCAGAAGGAACGCCACTAACGAACAGCATCACTTGGGCAGATATCCGGAGTGAACCGTACGTAGCAGCTTTTAAATCAGATTATAGTGAAACTGCGCTGGAACTTTATAAACGGACAGGTGTCCCTTTGCATCCGATGACACCACTTTTTAAATTGCAGTGGTTAAAAAACGAACATCCCGATATTTTTCAAAGGGCAGAAAAGTTTGTTGGCATTAAAGATTACATACTGTTTCGCTGGTTTGGGGAGTGGCAGACGGATCATGCATCGGCTGCGGCAACAGGTCTTTGGAACATGCATACTAAAAAGTGGGATGAAGAAGGGCTGCAACTTGCAGATGTCACATCAGAAAAACTTCCGAACCTTCAGCCGACCACCTTTTACTGGGAAGAGCTGTCTGACGTTCTAGCGAAGAAATCAGGGCTTGATTCCTCTGTAAAAGTGGTGATTGGTGCAACGGATGGCCCGTTGTCTAACCTTGGTGTCGGCGCGATCTCACCTGGAGATATTGCGGTAACGATCGGAACAAGCGGTGCGATTCGAACCACTTCAGCGATACCGATCCTAGATACAGATGGCCGCACATTCTGTTACCCTCTTACAGAAAATCATTGGGTGTCAGGTGGACCGGTCAACAATGGAGGTATCGCGTTTCAATGGATTCATGATACTTTGCAAAAAGAGGAAGAAAGTGCGGCTTATGAAAAGCTGTCTAGAGATGCTGAACAGATTCAGCCGGGTTCAGAAGGTTTAATATTCCTTCCTTATCTAACCGGAGAACGAGCGCCATTGTGGGATGCACAGGCAAAAGCATCGTTTATTGGTCTAACACTTCGACATAATCACAATCATATGGTGCGCGCGGTGCTCGAAGGAGCGATTCTTAACCTGTTTAGTGTTTACTCTCTCATCAAGAGTCAAGTAGGAAACAGGGAAGTGAAGATTTTTGCAACTGGAGGCTTTACGAACTCGCTTCTTTGGAAACAGATCTTAGCAGATATTTTTCAAACGAAAGTGAGTATACCTGAACATACGGAGAGTTCATGCTTAGGTGCGGTCTTGCTCGGTCGATACGCGATCGGTGAAACAGATACGCTAGAAGAAGCGCCTGTTGAGACGAAACAGTACGAAGAAATCATGCCTAATCCTGATTATCAGACAATCTACGAAGAACTGTTTCACCTTTATCAGTCTCTATCAGACACGATGCAGACGCAATACAAAGCCCTTCACGATTTTCAAAATAAACATAAAAAAGAGAGCGGGAAATGATTCCGCTCTTTGTTTCTTAGTTGATATATGTGGCGTTGATCAGCGGAAGACCAGTCTTAGCATCCTTACCGGTCTTTACGTTACCGAATACTGTGACCTCGGTACCTTTTTCATAGCCGCTTCCCATTGTAAAGTTCATCACTCTAAACTTAGTTTCTCCAACTTGTAACTCAAAGCTTGAGCCCATTCCTTTTTCGTTATCCGTTAAAACTTTTCCAGTTGCCTTAACGATTTTTTCTTCGTACGCTTTTGGATCTGCTTCAAGCGCTTTTGGATCTAATTGAACGGCTTTTTCTTCCATGTTCTTAATGATCTCAGCTTGTTGACCAGCCAGATCATCTGTTGTGTTTTGATCTTCGTTATCTGTTTTTTCTACTTTCTCCTTTGCTTCAGGCTTTGCTTTTTCCTCGCTGCAGCCAGCCAAAGCTAGTACAAGAATAAGGAGACTCGCTCCAAACCACTTTTTTATCATGTTGTTAACACCCCTTATAAATAGCTCTCTCTCTATTATGTATCATCATACCATGTTCATCCCTTTTAAATAAAATGAATTTTCACACTTGTGCATTTCCTCTTACAACTTATAGTCGTAACGTGTAAGATAGAGGGGTATGTTACAATCATAATCAATTTTTCACATAAGGTAAGGGGGAAGCGAAATTGAACCATTTGAAAACAGCTGATCAAGAAGTCTACCAATCCATCATGGATGAATTGCACCGCCAGCGTACGAAAATCGAATTGATTGCTTCTGAAAACTTTGTAAGTCAAGCCGTAATGGAAGCTCAAGGCTCTGTACTTACGAATAAATATGCAGAAGGCTACCCGTCCAAACGCTATTATGGCGGATGTGAACACGTGGATGTAGTTGAAAACCTAGCGAGAGACCGCGCGAAGAAAATCTTCGGTGCTGAGCACGCTAACGTTCAACCTCACTCAGGTGCACAAGCAAACATGGCTGTATACTTTACAATCCTCGAGCAAGGCGACACCGTTCTGGGTATGAACCTTTCTCATGGCGGTCACTTAACACATGGAAGTGCCGTTAACTTTTCTGGTATTCAATATAACTTTGTGGAATATGGCGTAGATGCAGAGAAGAATGTTATTGATTATGAAGATGTTCGTCAAAAAGCACTAGAGCACCGTCCAAAGCTGATCGTAGCTGGAGCGAGCGCGTATCCGCGTGCGATTGATTTTGCTAAGTTCCGCGAGATCGCTGATGAAGTTGAAGCTTACCTAATGGTAGATATGGCCCACATCGCTGGACTTGTTGCAACAGGCCTTCACCAAAATCCAGTTCCTTATGCAGATTTTGTAACAACCACTACACATAAAACACTTCGCGGCCCTCGTGGCGGTATGATTCTTTGTAAAGAAGAATTCGCGAAAAAAATTGATAAATCAATCTTCCCAGGCATCCAAGGCGGTCCTTTGATGCACGTTATCGCAGCAAAAGCGGTATCCTTCGGGGAAGTATTAACAGATGAGTTCAAAAGCTACGCAAAGCAGATCGTGAAGAACGCGAAACGCTTAGCGGAGTCTTTGAAAAAAGAAGGCATCACTCTTGTTTCTGAAGGTACCGACAATCACTTGATTCTGATCAATGTGAGTGAACTTGCGTTAACAGGAAAAGTGGCTGAAAAAGCATTAGATGATATCGGAATCACTGTAAACAAGAACACGATTCCGTTTGATAAAGAAAGTCCGTTCGTAACGAGCGGTATCCGTATCGGGACTGCAGCGGTAACATCACGCGGCTTTGTTGAAGAAGATATGGACGAGATCGCTTCGATCATGGCGTCCGTGTTAAAAAATATCGAGGACGAATCGGTGTTGAAAGATGCGGAAGCGCGTGTTGAGAAGCTAGCTGGGAAGTATAAGTTGTACGAATAAAATAAAATTTTAGAGCTCCTTTAGCCAGCTGGCTAGAGGAGCTTTTTTATACCGATTTAGACGATAGACAATCACATTTTTCAAAGGTTCGACAAAATAACAAAAACTTTTTTTAAAAAAAGTGATCCAAATAAAAACTCTCTCCGTTAGCTAAGTGTAAAAAACAAAAAAGGAGAGATTCCAAATGAAAATGAAAAAAGCACTCTTAGCAGTACCGTTAAGTGTTTCTCTATTAATACCTACATTCTCAGTGGCCAATGCACATGGTCATGAAAGTCACAGCAAAGGCCATATGTCTGCCGAAGTTTCAAATCCAGCCATTGATCTTCGTGCTTCATTGGATACTCTACTTTCAGAGCATGCATTCCTAGCTGTAGTAGCTATGCAAAAAGGAATTGACGGAAAAGAAGACTTTGAAGCAGCAGCAGGGCAGCTGAACCAAAATACAGAAGCTCTATCAAAAGCGGTAGGATCTGTTTATGGAGAAGAAGCTGGAAATCAATTTAAAGAAATCTGGAGCAGCCACATCGGCTATTTCGTAGATTATGTAACAGCAACAGCTGAAAACAACGAGGAAGGAAGAAAGCAAGCATTAGCGGAATTGGATAAGTACCGTGTAACGCAAGCGGATTTCCTTGATAAGGCAACTGAAGGCCGATTAAAAGCGAAAGATCTAGAAGAAGGGTTGAAAGTACACATCGATCAACTGATCTGGGCGTTTGAAAGCTACAGAACAGGGGATTACGACAAAGCGTATGACAACATTTCTGAAGCGATGCATCACATGTTCATGACAGGTAAAGGTCTTTCATGGGCGATCACAGATCAGTTCCCTGACAAGTTTGAAAACAAATCAGTAGATACACCTGCAGCTGATCTTCGTGCTGACTTGAACAGTGTATTCTCAGCACACGCAGCGTTGGCGGCATTAACGATGCAAAAAGGAATTGATGGTGCCAAAGACTTTGAAGCAGCGGCAGCTGAACTGAGCGAAAATACAGATGACATCACAGCAGCAGTAGAATCTGTATATGGTGCAGAAGGAGCAGCGCAGTTTAAAGAAATCTGGAGCAGCCATATCGGTTACTTCGTTGACTATGTAACAGCAACTGCAGAAAAGAATGAAGATGGCAAAAAGCAAGCGATCGCTGAACTTGATGAGTATCGAATGGAACAAGCGAAATTCTTAGATACGGCTACAGAAGGACGCCTAAAAGCAGCTGACTTAGAAGAAGGATTAAAAGTACACATCGATCAATTACTAGCTGCTTTTAACAGCTATACAGGAAAAGATTATCCAGCAGCTTACAAGAACATCTCTGAAGCTTATGCTCACATGTTCGGAGTAGGACAATCTTTATCTGGTGCGATCGTTGATCAATTCCCAGACAAGTTTGCAGGCCAAAAGCCATCTGATATGCCGAAAACAGGTATGGGCGGAATGAGCCAAACATCAAATGACGCTATCCTTTGGAGCTTGTTCGGATTGATCTTAGCTTCTGCTACAACAGCGATGATTCTTCGTAAAAAAGCTTCAAACAACTAATAAGGTAAAAAGTGGAGGGCCTACGTGTCCTCCATCTTTTCTATCTGCAAGAGATGGAAAGGAGGTTTTTATGATGAAAAAACAATTAGCTGGTATATTGCTCGCTGTCCTGATGATAAGTGGCTGTTCAAATGGCCAAGGGGATGGCGGAAGTGAAGCTGCCAATAAACCTGCTGAAGCCGTGAAAAAGCAAGAACGGAAAGAGGAATTGGCCTCTTCATCAACTGAGCTAACACCGCCTGAAGGATTGAAACTAAAAGCAGATATGGAAGGAGTTACACCTTCCACCATCGAAATTCCAGCACTGGATATCAACACAACCATCGAAAAAGTCGGCAGGCTTAAAAATGGTCAGATGGGTGTTCCTGAAGGAATGGATACCGTTGGCTGGTTTGAAGACGGTGCAAAGCCTGGGTCCCCAGGGAACGCTGTCATGGCAGGTCATGTAGACAGCAAAACAGGTCCAGCTGTATTTTATAAGCTAGAAGACCTTGAAAAAGGCGATGAAGTGATCGTTAAAGACAAAGACGGCAAAACGCTCAAATTTGAAGTAACAGGAAAAGAAAAATACGACAGAAAAACAGCTCCTGTCGATAAAATATTCGACTATTCGTATGGCAGCAAGCTGAACTTGATCACATGTACCGGTAACTTTAATCGAGATGAAGGCACACATGAAGAAAGGTTGGTTATTTATACCGAGTTGAAAGCGGATGAGTAAGAAAATTTTATCATTATTTGAAAGCATCCATTCGGTCGAGTGGGTGTTTTTTGTTGTGCGGAGATAATGAGTGGACAGTATTTATGGCGAAGTGGACAGTAAATGGTGAAAAGTGGACAGTATTATTACGGAAGTGGACAGTAAATTTCGAAAAGCCGACAGTATTATTGAAGAACTGGACAGTAAATTCAATTTCGGCTCCACTAAGCTAGGATAAACATAAAGTTTTTCAGGATTTCACCTTTAGATTCAGGGAATAGTAGTAGAAGAGTTTATATGTAAAATTTGGAGGCATAAAACTAGCTCTTCTGTGCTGATTTCCCTTGAAGTGAAGGTTGTTTTTCTGTACAATGCTAGAGATGCTTTTTGAACGAAAATAAATGTTACATAAGGAGAGGTGCTTAAAACATGAGTGAGGTATATGTCCTTGATCATCCGTTAATTCAGCATAAATTAACATACATCCGAGACGAACGTACGGGTACGAAAGAATTTCGTGAGCTTGTTGATGAAGTAGCGGGGCTTATGGCTTTTGAAATTACACGTGATCTTCCATTGCAAGAGGTAACGGTGAAAACGCCGGTTGCTGAAGCAACTATGAAAACGATCGCTGGGAAAAAATTAGGGCTAGTACCGATCCTTCGTGCAGGGCTTGGAATGGTAGACGGAATCCTTAAACTCATTCCAGCAGCAAAAGTTGGACATGTTGGACTTTACCGTGATCCTGAAACATTAACACCGATCGAATACTATGTGAAGCTTCCTTCTGACGTAGAAGAGCGTGATTTTATCGTGATCGATCCGATGCTTGCTACAGGCGGATCTGCAGCAGCAGCGATTGAATCAATCAAAAAACGCGGCGCGAAAAACATTAAGCTGATGTGTTTAGTAGCAGCTCCAGAAGGTATTAAAGTAATTCAAGACGAGCACCCAGATGTTGATATTTTCTTAGCAGCACTTGATGAAAAATTAAACGACCATGGCTACATCGTTCCAGGTCTAGGCGACGCTGGAGACCGTTTATTCGGAACTAAATAAGCAGTAGATAAAAAAACTGACTTGATCGCGGGTGAAAACCCTCTTTCGGGGCAGTTTTTTTGTTCGTAAAAAGGACTAAATCTTCGTTGTGAGCGAAAAGCAGGTAAACGTGAGCGAAAACCAGACTTCATTGAGCGAAACGGAGATCAAACTGAGCGAAAACTCTGCTCAACCGAGCGAAACCCATGGTCTAGTGCGCGAACGTGTAATAAATAAAAGAACACGTACCGTAAAACCGAAAAAGAAGGCTGACATTCGTCAGCCCGCACTTAACGTTTATTTAATTCATTTCCTCGAACTTCATATCAATAAGCTTGTTGTCATCATGCATTACGCCAACTTTTACAAGATGCTTCTTATCTTGTTGATACACCGTGAAGTCAAAATAATCGGAGATCGTGCCGTCAGGACTGATGTTCCGCGTATCGTACTGATAATCACTTACTCTGCTGTTCGGATATTTTTTCCTCGTTTCAGCGAGAGCCATCTTGCCCCATTTTGCATAGTCTTTTTGTGTCACAGATGAATTTAAATCTTCTGACGGGGTCTGGTCGTTATACTGAACATTTAGTGGTTTTGTACGATCGTTTTCCACATTATTTCTCATATCTGTAGATTCTTCTGAAGGCTTTTTGTCATTGTTCATGCAGCCGCCAGCTACCAAAATTCCGGTCAACGCAAAGAAAATAAATATTTTTTGTTTCATGTCGAACAAGCTCCTTCCATATATTTAATGTAAGTATTTATCAAATGGGGTGATTTATTCAGGAATATGGAAAGTGCAGGCAGAAGTAGTAAACAAAGTGAATAATAAACCATTGAAACAAGCCACAAAATTTCCACAATTTATTTAATAAACCGTCCCGTAAGTCGTTGACATAGAAATGTCACTATTGTATTCTTACAAAGGGAATATGGTAAGGTTTACATTCTTGTGTTTACAAGGGTTTTCAAGAAAATTATTACCAAATTTCCAGAAGGAAGGAGTCCATACGATATGAGCAACGGGAAACGCCCTTATAAAGCGATGGCTTTAATGTCTGGCATTCTTTCTCAGCTTGTTGGATGTATCTTAGTTGGACTTTTTGGAGGGAAATGGCTGGACGAGAAAGTCGGCAATGAATTTCCAATCTTCCTTATCATCGGGTTGTTTCTAGGTCTTGGAACAGGTGTTTACGGGATGATCCGCTTAATATCGAAGTTTTCAGGGGACGGGCAATGATGAATGAGTACAAATCGGTGTTTTTCAAATACATAAAGTACACATTATATCTTCTCTCTCTTTTTTTCGTCGGTTATGCTGTCACTCCTTACAAAGCTATCTTTTTAGGACTAGCTCTAGGAACTGTGTTTAGTTTCTACAATCTTTGGAGCATGTATTCAAAGATCGACCGCATGGGACAAGCAGTGATTCAGCAGAAAAGAGTGAAAACACTCGGTTCACTTTCAAGGCTCCTCTTTGCAGGGTTAGCGGTGCTCATCGCGATGAAATACCCGGAACATTTTCATTTATTAAGTGTGGTAGTGGGATTGATGTCAGTCTACATTATCATGTTAATAGATTCACTAACTCAAGTTACACGTACTCCAAAGGAAAAGAGGTGAACATAGGTGGAACATGGTGCAGTTACAAGAGATTTTCTAGGTTTGACATTTAACCTGTCAAACGTACTGATGATCACAGTTTCATCCGTTATTGTTTTCCTTATTGCGGTACTCGCTACTCGAACCCTGTCAATGCGACCAGGAGGAATGCAAAACTTCCTTGAATGGGTAGTCGATTTCGTAAAAGGAATCATCAACAGCACAATGGATTGGCATACGGGCGGACGCTTTTTAGCTTTAGGACTTACATTAATCATGTATATTTTCGTTGCCAACATGCTGGGATTACCTTTTGCAGTAGTAGTCGACCATAATCTATGGTGGAAATCCCCTACTGCAGACCCAACTATTACCTTGACTCTAGCAGTTATGGTAGTGGCGCTATCACACTATTACGGTGTGAGAATGAAAGGGGTCAAGGAATATGGAGCTGAATTCTTCAAGCCGATGAAGTTCTTGTTCCCACTAAAGATTATTGAAGAGTTTGCGAACACATTAACGCTTGGTCTTCGTCTTTACGGTAACATCTTCGCAGGTGAGATGCTTTTAGGTCTATTGGTAGGTTTGACTAAGATGGGTATTTTTGCTGGCGTACTTGGAATCTTCCCACTAATCGTGTGGCAAGGCTTCTCGGTATTCGTTGGTGCAATCCAAGCATTTATCTTCACGATGCTAACAATGGTTTACTTGGCACATAAAGTAAGTCACGATCACTAATCTTTAGGAAATATCAAGCTTCTATAAAAAGAAGCCCATTTTCATAAAAACTTTAAGGGAATTTAGAAGGGAGAAATTTTATCATGAATCTTATTGCAGCTGCAATCGCGGTAGGTCTAGCGGCACTTGGTGCTGGTATTGGTAACGGTTTAATCGTAGGACGTACAGTTGAGGGGATCGCTCGTCAACCAGAACTACGTGGTACTCTTCAAACAACAATGTTCATCGGGGTTGCATTAGTTGAGGCACTTCCAATCATCGGTGTGGTTATCGCGTTCATCGCGCTTGGTTCTTAATCCTTAAAACAACCACTGTTTATTACGATTTCTATAATGGCGAAGCAAGTTTCCGTAAAGGGACTACCCTTCGCCATTCCTTATGTATGATTGATTGAAGGGAGGAAATGGTGTGCAAAACTTAATTCTAGGTGCTGCTGCAGGTGGAGGCCTGAACACAGGTGATATCCTTTACCAATTAGCTGCATTTTTAATCCTACTAGTATTATTGCGTAAATTCGCATGGGGCCCTTTAATGGGAATCATGAAGGAGCGCCAATCACATATCAACAGCGAAATTGATGCGGCTGAAAAATCCCGTCAAGAAGCTAAAAGCTATCTTGAGACTCAAGTTGCTGAGTTAAAGAAAGCGAAAGAAGAAGCAAAGTCTATTATCGACAATGCTAAAAAGCAAGGCGAAGCACAAGGTGAAGCAATCATTAAAGCATCTCGTGATGAAGCTGAGCGTGTAAAAGAAGCTGCATTAGCTGAGATCGCTTCTGAAAAAGAAAAAGCAGTTGCTACACTTCGTCAAGAAGTTGCTGCTCTATCCGTTAAGATCGCTTCTAAAGTTATTGCAAAAGAACTTGATGAGAGCTCTCAGGAGAAGCTTATTAACGAATACCTTCAAGAGGTAGGCGAGTCTCGATGAGCAAAGATCAAGCAATCGTAGCAAAACGTTATGCATTAGCACTTTTTGAAGTAGTTGGTGTTACGAAACTTGAAGATACAGTTTCAGAATTGCGTCTTGTGAAGAGCGTACTGGAGCTCAACAAAGAGCTTCAAAAAGTTTTATCACATCCAAAAGTATCAAAAGATCAAAAGAAAGCTTTGATCAAAGAGAGCGTTGGAGCTGAACTTTCTACAGCTGTAATGAACACGATCTATCTGATGGTAGACCGTAACCGTTACACATACATCACAGAGATGGCAGCGCAGTTCATTGAATTAGCAAATGAAGCACAAGGCATTGCCGACGCAAATGTATATTCTGTACGTCCTTTATCAGACTCAGAGATACAGAAGTTGGAGCAAACGTTTGCTGCCCGAGTCGGCAAAAGAGCGTTGCGCATTAATAATATTGTAGATTCTTCTCTTGTTGGAGGAATTAAGATCCGCATTGGCAACCGTATTTTTGACGGAAGCATCAGCGGAAAGTTGAATCGAATGGAACGTCAATTAGCTTCTAACGGAAGCTGAGAGGATAGGGGTGAAATTCATGAGCATTAAAGCTGAAGAAATCAGTGCTTTAATTAAAAAACAGATTGAAAACTATCAATCTGAGATCGAAGTTAATGATGTGGGTACAGTTATCCAGGTCGGTGACGGTATTGCCCGTGCCCATGGATTAGATAACGTTATGGCTGGTGAGCTAGTTGAATTTTCTAACGGTGTAATGGGTATGGCCCAAAACCTTGAAGAAAACAACGTAGGTATCATCATTCTTGGGCCATACCAAGAAATTCGTGAAGGTGACGAAGTAAAACGTACAGGACGTATCATGGAAGTTCCTGTAGGTGAAGAGCTTCTTGGCCGTGTAGTTAATCCTCTTGGACAGCCTATCGATGGCAAAGGTCCGATTGCTACTACAAAAACACGTCCTATCGAGCAAAAAGCTCCAGGCGTAATGGCTCGTAAATCCGTACATGAGCCGCTTCAAACAGGTATTAAAGCGATTGACGCACTTGTGCCAATCGGACGCGGACAACGTGAGCTTATCATCGGTGACCGTCAAACAGGTAAAACTGCTGTAGCGATCGATACGATCCTTAACCAAAAAGATCAAGATATGATCTGTATCTATGTAGCGATCGGTCAAAAAGAATCAACAGTTGCAGGCGTTGTAGAAACACTTCGTGCACACGGAGCGCTTGATTACACAATCGTTGTATCAGCATCAGCTTCTCAACCCGCACCAATGTTGTTCCTAGCTCCTTATGCTGGGGTATCTATGGCTGAAGAATTCATGTGGGCTGGCAAGCACGTATTGATCATCTATGATGACCTTTCTAAGCAAGCTGCTGCATACCGTGAGCTTTCCTTGCTACTTCGTCGTCCTCCAGGCCGCGAAGCTTACCCAGGGGACGTATTCTATCTTCACTCTCGCTTGTTAGAGCGTGCAGCGAAGTTGAATGACGAACTAGGTGGCGGATCGATCACAGCGCTTCCGTTCATTGAAACGCAAGCATCTGACGTATCTGCTTATATTCCAACAAACGTTATCTCTATCACAGACGGACAGATCTTCTTACAATCTGACTTGTTCTTCTCCGGAGTTCGTCCGGCGATCAACGCAGGTATCTCCGTTTCTCGTGTAGGGGGAGCAGCTCAGATCAAAGCGATGAGCAAAGTATCTGGTACACTTCGTCTAGATCTTGCTTCATACCGCGAACTAGAAGCATTCGCTCAGTTCGGATCTGACCTTGATAAAGCGACTCAAGCAAAACTTAACCGTGGTGCACGTACAGTTGAAGTACTTAAGCAAGGACTTCACAAGCCACTAAAAGTTGAGC
The DNA here is from genome assembly GCF_049537595.1 of Fictibacillus nanhaiensis. GTDB lineage: Bacteria > Bacillota > Bacilli > Bacillales > Fictibacillaceae > Fictibacillus > Fictibacillus nanhaiensis_F. The sequence goes on along the minus strand of NZ_JBMULM010000004.1, from coordinate 135,076 downwards.
ACCAAGTTGCAATCCTTTATGCATTGACTCGTGGTTACATCGATGATGTAGCTGTTGAAGATGTAAACCGCTTTGAAGAAGCGCTTTACGCTCACATGGAAGCTAACTCTAAAGACGTTCTTGATGCAATCAAAACGACTGGTAAACTTCCTGAAGGTGACAGCCTAGACGAAGCGATCAAAGCATTCAAAAAGACATTCGCGTAAGAAGTTTTATAGATAAGAGACCCAAAAGCAGTGGTGCGGAAACGTTTCGCACCCTGCAACCAGCTTACTAAAAAGGTTTGTTTAAAATGAGGATTAACAGGGCGGAGGAGTTCGAGGCGACGCAGTTTCGAGGATCGGAGTTTAGTTAGCTAAATGAGAACCGGAGAAACAAGTCAACGAAGAAATCCGACAGGAATGTTAACCGGAATTTTAAACCTCCGCTATAAAGGTGGTGAAAATGAATGGCATTGAAAGATATAAAAGCTAGAATAGATTCTACTAAGAAGACGATGCAGATCACAAAAGCGATGGAGATGGTTTCAGCTGCAAAGCTAAACCGCGCTGAGCAAAATGCGAAATCTTTCGGCCCTTACGTGGACAAGATTCAAGAAGTGGTAGGAAGCATCGCATCTGGAAGCAACGCGAAACACTCTATGCTTTTAACACGACCAGTGAAAAAGACGGGTTACTTCGTCGTTACAGCTGACCGTGGATTAGCAGGGGCTTATAACTCGAATATTTTACGCCACGTTTACCGTACGATTCAAGAGCGTCACAAATCAGCAGATGAGTATGCATTGATCGTGATCGGTAAAGTTGGGGTGAACTTCTTCAAAAGCCGTAAGATGTCTATCTTGGACAGCATCACAGGTGTGGCAGACCAGCCATCCTTTGCTGAGATCAAGGCGATCGCATCAAAGGCAGTCGGTCTTTATGCGGACGGAACATTTGATGAGCTTTACATGTATTACAACCATTTTGTAAGTGCCATTCAGAGCGATCTGACGGAGAAGAAGCTTCTTCCGTTAACAGATATCGCTGCAACAAAATCAAAATCTTCCTATGAGTATGAACCATCAGAGGACGAGATCCTTGAAGTGCTTCTTCCTCAATATGCGGAGAGCTTGATTTATGGTGCTTTACTTGATGCGAAAGCAGCCGAGCATGCTTCTCGTATGACTGCGATGAGAAATGCAACGGATAACGCTAATGAACTGATCGGCCAATTGAACCTCTCGTACAACCGTGAGCGTCAAGCAGCTATCACTCAGGAAATTACGGAAATCGTCGGCGGTGTAGCAGCTCTAGAGTAGACTTTTCAAGTGATTCTAGCAGCTATTTTGCAAAGTAAGATAGGAGGGAAACCGATGAATAAAGGCTATATTACTCAAATTCTTGGACCGGTCGTTGACGTTAAGTTCGAAGGCCAGCTTCCAGAATTGCTTAACGCTTTAACTGTTAGCGCTGAGGGTGTTGACTTAACACTAGAAGTAGCACTTCACCTTGGTGATAACATGGTTCGTACAATCGCAATGGATTCAACGGATGGTCTTGTTCGTGGAATGGAAATCGCTGACTCAGGTAAGCCGATCTCTGTACCAGTAGGTGAAGCAACACTTGGACGTGTATTTAACGTAACAGGTGATCACATTGACCTTGGTGAGGCAGTACCGGCAGATGTTCGCCGTGACCCGATCCACCGTTCAGCACCTTCTTTTGAAGAATTAACAACTAAAACGGAGATCCTTGAAACAGGGATCAAAGTAGTTGACCTTATCGCTCCATACGTAAAAGGTGGAAAAATCGGTCTTTTCGGTGGTGCGGGTGTAGGTAAAACGGTTCTTATCCAGGAGCTTATCAACAACATCGCACAAGAACACGGTGGTATCTCCGTATTCGCAGGTGTTGGTGAGCGTACTCGTGAAGGAAATGACCTTTTCCACGAGATGACCCACTCTGGTGTTATCAAGAAAACGGCAATGGTATTCGGACAAATGAACGAGCCGCCTGGAGCACGTGCACGTATCGCTCTTTCTGGTTTGACAATGGCTGAATTCTTCCGTGACGAACAAGGACAAGACGTTCTTTTCTTCGTAGATAACATCTTCCGTTTCACGCAAGCAGGTTCTGAAGTATCTGCCCTTCTTGGCCGTATGCCATCAGCGGTAGGTTACCAGCCAACTCTTGCAACTGAGATGGGTCAATTACAAGAGCGTATCACATCTACGAAAAAAGGTTCTGTAACATCTATCCAAGCGATCTATGTACCTGCCGATGACTATACGGATCCGGCTCCAGCTACAGCGTTCGCCCACTTAGATGCAACAACGAACCTTGAGCGTAAACTTACAGCTATGGGTATCTATCCAGCGGTAGATCCACTAGCTTCAACTTCACGTGCACTTTCTCCTGAGATCGTTGGAGAAGAGCATTACGAAGTAGCTCGTAAAGTACAGGCGACTTTACAGCGTTATAAAGAGCTTCAAGATATCATCGCAATCCTTGGTATGGACGAGCTTTCTGAAGACGATAAGCTAGTTGTACACCGTGCGCGTCGTATCCAGTTCTTCTTATCTCAAAACTTCCACGTTGCAGAACAATTTACAGGACAAAAAGGTTCATACGTTCCTGTTAAAGAAACAGTTCGTGGATTCAAAGAAATCCTTGAAGGAAAATACGATGATCTTCCGGAATCAGCGTTCCATCTCGTAGGCTCTATTGAGGATGCTATTGAAAAAGCAAAAACTTTGGCCTAATGCCTGAAAGGGGTAAGATTGGATGAAAACCATTCAAGTCAGCGTAGTAACCCCTGATGGTCCTGTGTTTGAAGGAAATGCGAAAATGGTCAGCGCGAAAGCAAAAAGTGGGGAGCTTGGAATTCTTCCAGGCCATATCCCTCTTGTAGCTCCTTTAACGATCAGCGCCGTGCGTGTTCACGACGTTGATGGGAAAACACAATATGTGGCCGTTAGCGGTGGATTTATTGAAGTGCGACCTGAAAAAGTCACGATTTTAGCAGAAGCTGCTGAGATCGCTGGCGACATCGAAGTAGATCGTGCACGTGCAGCAAAAGAGCGTGCCGAACAGCGTCTTGCAAGCAACAAACAAGACAACCTAGATGCAGCTCGTGCGGAGTTTGCGCTTAAACGCGCAATGAACCGTATCGACATAGCAACAAAGCGTTAAATGTAAGCAAAGCTCTTCAGCTCTCTTTATTAGAGAGTTGTAGGGCTTTTTTTGTGTTTGTAGGGGGTATGAGAGGGTATATGGAGGATGACTAGTGTCGAAATTTGAAGACTCGCCGATATATGAGGAAAACTCGCCGGAATATCGTAAAAACTCGCGGGATTAATACTGATATTCGCCGGAATATTTAACGAATTTCCTGAATTAATTGCTTCAATACCCCTAAAGGTATATTCGCGAGCCACCTTGAAGTGTTAATACTACCCGAAAAAACGCCACACACACTAATTTTATAATATGTACAATCAAAAACCCCTCCGACTCGTCCAAAAACAAAGTCAAAGGGGCTTTCTTCGAATACATCACGTTCAGCTTGAGAAGGTTGAACACTTATAGGATTCGTTTTTATTTAGTTTCTTCCAAAAATCGGCCGAGCACATGAGACCCTACGTAACCATACTTGGTCGCCATTTTCATCAGTCATCGCGTTCGTTTCTGCTGCCTCTTCCATTTGAACAATTTCATCACCAAAAGGGTTTTGAAATTCGCCAACAGGAGAGATCACAGGTTTCTTTCTCTTTTTAATCATGCTTTTCACCTCCTCAAGCAAAGGAAGTGTCCTAAGAAATATAGCTTAGATACAAGCTATATATTATTAAATGCTCGTCCGTCAGTAGTTGTATGTGTTATTATCACTTAATATGTAAAAAAGGCGGTTTACCGGGGGTTTGCAATAAAATGTGAGAACTGGTGAATGATAAGAAAATAAGGGGTGTGCAAGATGAGCTTCCATGGACAAAAAGTTTTGCCTGCAGCGAGAAAGATGAAGGATTTTGAGAAGCTGCTAAACAGCAAATACACATATATTGTATGTTTGGATACGCATATAAGTCAGTTGAAATTCATGATCGCTATGGCGAACGAACGAAAAAAGAAAGTTTTGGTTCATCTGGATCTGATCAACGGTTTGAAGGCGAACGAATATGCAGTCGACTTTTTAGCACAAGAAATGAAGCCGGCTGGAATCATTTCAACACGTTCTAACTGCATCATTCGTGCAAAAAAGAAGAACATGATCGCTGTTCAGCGTTTGTTCTTATTAGACTCTTTAGCACTTGAAACGAGTTATAAAGTCATCGAACGTGCTCAGCCAGACTATTTAGAGGTTTTGCCAGGCATCATGCCGGAAATAATAAGAGAAGTGAGTGAGCAAGCGGGTATTCCAGTAATTGCTGGAGGATTGATTCGTACAAAAGTAAATGTGATGGAAGCACTTGAAGCAGGTGCAGAGGCTGTGACGACTTCAAACCCTGAATTGTGGATCTAATGTTCTTGTAAAATAACGTTTGACAACGTTTTCATCCTTGTTATAATAGAGACAAGTTCATAAACGTGACGGAGAACATGGAGATCCACAGAGGGTAACTTATAGCAAAACTATAGGTATCTTTTGCTGGGTCTTTTTTTGATGGAATCCGCACACACACTTGCACTTGTAATTGATAGCGATTGCATAAAAGGAGGAAAATACATGTCTACATTTATGGCAGAACTTATAGGAACAATGATTCTAATCATATTTGGCGGGGGCGTAGTTGCAAACGTTTCCTTGAATAAATCAAAAGCTCAAGGTGGCGGATGGATTGTAGTCGCACTTGCATGGGGGCTAGCCGTTGCGATGGCGGTATATGCAGTCGGAAGCTTCAGTGGTGCACACCTTAACCCAGCCGTTACACTCGGCCTTGCTTCAATTGGTGAATTTGCTTGGGCTGATGTACCAGCTTATATTCTTGCACAGATCATCGGCGGTATCTTAGGAGGAATGGTCGTCTACTTTCACTTCCTGCCACACTGGAAAGCAACGGATGACCCAGCGGTAAAATTAGGAGTTTTCTCAACGGACCCTGCAATTCCACATACGTTTTCGAATCTTTTATCAGAATTCATTGGAACTGCGGTTTTACTAGTAGGATTATTGTCAATCGGAGCGAATAAATTTTCAGACGGGTTAAATCCACTGATCGTCGGATTTTTAATCGTAGCCATCGGATTATCACTTGGTGGACCAACTGGATATGCAATCAACCCTGCTCGTGACCTCGGTCCAAGAATCGCACATTTCATCTTACCGATTCCAGGCAAAGGCGGATCCAACTGGACATATTCATGGATTCCAGTTGTAGGGCCAGTGCTTGGCGGAGTTTTTGGAGCATTGTTCTATCAAGCTGTTTTCACAGGAAAAGTTACAATGTTATTCTGGATCTGGACAGTGGTTTCACTAGCGATTTTCGCTATAACATTCTTCTTAGGAAGTAAAGGCACACAAGCATTGCCTCACGGAGATCAAATAGAAAACTAAAACAAAGAACAAACCATTTTGGGAGGGTTTACGTATGGAAAAGAAATATATCATTGCACTCGATCAAGGGACGACAAGCTCAAGAGCGATCCTTTTTAACAAAGCAGGAGAAGTCGTTGAGATCTCACAAAAGGAATTTAAGCAACACTTCCCGAAGCCAGGCTGGGTAGAACATGATGCGCAAGAAATCTGGGGAACGATCTTAGCTGTAGTGGCTGAAGTATTATCAAAAACAGATACAGACCCAGGCGAAATCGCGTCAATTGGGATTACGAATCAGCGTGAAACAACGGTCGTTTGGGATAAGAACACAGGAAAACCTGTTCACAATGCAATCGTATGGCAGTCTCGTCAAACGGCGGAGATCTGTGATGAATTAAAAGAACAAGGCTTAAACGATAAGTTCCGTGACAAAACTGGATTGTTGATCGACGCATACTTCTCAGGAACAAAAGTAAAATGGATTCTGGATAACGTTGAAGGTGCTCGTGAAAAAGCGGAAAAAGGTGATCTTTTATTCGGTACGATCGACACGTGGCTAGTTTGGAAGCTAACTGGTGGAAGAGCGCATGTAACGGACTATTCAAACGCTTCACGTACACTCATGTACAACATTTACGATTTAAAATGGGATGACGAGCTTCTAGAGATTTTGGACGTTCCGAAATCTATGTTGCCAGAAGTTAAATCGTCATCAGAAGTATACGGTGAGACGATCGACTATCACTTCTTTGGTAAAAATATTCCGATCGCAGGTATCGCGGGTGATCAGCAGGCGGCACTTTTCGGGCAAGCTTGTTTTGAAAAAGGAATGGCGAAGAACACGTATGGTACAGGCTGCTTCATGCTAATGAACACAGGAGAAAAAGCCGTTAAGTCAGAACACGGTCTATTAACTACGATCGCTTGGGGTGTGGACGGGAAAGTCGAGTACGCACTTGAAGGAAGTATCTTTGTTGCGGGATCTGCCATTCAATGGCTGCGCGACGGCCTTCGCATGTTAAAAGATGCGGCTGACAGTGAGGATTATGCAGAGCGCGTTGCATCAACAGATGGTGTGTATGTGGTGCCAGCATTCGTTGGACTCGGAACACCTTACTGGGATTCAGAAGCACGTGGTGCGATCTTTGGACTGACACGTGGTACAGAAAAAGAACACTTCGTTCGTGCGACACTTGAGTCACTCGCTTATCAAACGGCGGATGTGTTAACGGCGATGGAAGCAGACTCAGGTATCGAGTTGAAGAAACTTCGTGTAGATGGCGGAGCAGTTAAGAACAATTTCTTGATGCAGTTCCAAAGTGATATTTTAAACGTTCCGGTTGAGCGTCCAGAGATTAACGAAACGACTGCGCTTGGTGCTGCATATCTCGCAGGTCTTGCTGTAGGTTTCTGGGGTGATCGTCAAGAAATCGCAGATAAATGGAAAGTGGACAAAGACTTCGACGTAAACATGAAAGAAGAAGAGCGTAAAGAGCTTTATGATGGCTGGAAAAAAGCTGTTGAAGCAACGATTGCATATAAACCTAAAGCATAACCCTTTCAAAATATTGAAAACTGCGTTATACTAATCACAAGTTGATATTGAACCGGTTGGAGATCAGGAGAGACCACAAAACCTCGTACACACGTTGCGGGGTTCTTGTGGTCTTTTTTGCGTGCACACGTGCCAATACACGGAAATGTTGAAAAATGTGTGTTGGGTTCGCTGATTCCGGGAAAACTACCCGTATCATATATGTCCAACGGTTCTGTACAGAAGGAGTGAAGAGAAAATGACAGCATCATTTTCAACATATAAAAGAGAAGAAATTATCACAGGTATGAAACAAGATAAGCTAGATCTCCTTGTAATCGGAGGAGGCGTAACTGGAGCAGGTATTCTTTTAGATGCTCAGACTCGCGGTATGAAGGTAGGTCTTGTAGAGATGCAGGACTTTGCTGCTGGAACATCCAGCCGTTCTACAAAACTTGTTCACGGTGGACTTCGTTATTTAAAACAATTCGAAGTGAAGCTTGTTGCTGAGGTCGGTAAAGAACGTGCAATCGTATACGAGAACGCTCCACACGTAACAACACCAGAGTGGATGCTGCTTCCGTTTTATAAAGGCGGTACGTTCGGGAAGTTCTCTACTTCCATCGGTCTAAAAGTGTACGATTTCTTAGCAGGGGTTAAGCGTAAAGAACGCAGAAAAATGTTTTCAGCTGAAGAAACATTACGCCGAGAACCACTATTGAAAAAGGATAACTTGCTTGGCGGCGGATATTATGTGGAATACAAAACAGATGACGCGCGTCTGACGCTTGAGATTATGAAAGAAGCGGTAGCACGTGGAGCATCAGCTGTTAACTACGCGAAAGTAACAAGCTTTATCTATAACGGAAAAAGAGCGGTCGGTGTAAAAGTAGAAGACCAGCTGACTGGTGAAATTCATGAGATCTATGCGAAGAAGATCGTAAACGCAACAGGTCCATGGGTAGATGAACTTCGCGAAGAAGACCGTTCAAAAACAGGAAAAGAGATTCACCATACTAAAGGGATCCACCTTGTAATTGACGGATCTAAGTTCCCATTGAAGCAAGCGGTCTACTATGACACAGAAGATGGCCGTATGGTGTTCGCGATCCCTCGTGCAGGTAAAACATATGTAGGTACTACAGATACCGATTATAAGGGAGATCTTGCAAACCCTGGCATGACAGAAGAGGATCTTCAATATGTACTGAACACGATCCACTTCATGTTCCCAGACGTGAAGATCACGCGCGACGATGTTGAATCGTCATGGTCAGGACTACGTCCATTGATTCATGAACCGAAAAAAGGACCTTCAGAAATTTCTCGTAAAGATGAAGTGTTCCACTCTCCATCCGGATTATTAACAATCGCTGGTGGTAAGCTGACAGGATACCGTAAAATGGCTGAAAAAGTCGTTGATATCGTTCGTGATCAGCTTGGTGAAGAAGAAGGAGCGAAATTCCCTGGATGCCGTACGCAACACATGGAATTATCAGGCGGTAAGATGGGTGGAAGCCAAAACTTCGCAGACTTCCTTCGTACGAAAGTACAAGAAGGCTTGGCATTAGGTCTGAATGAAGCGAAAGCTCGCGAACTCGTTCAACGCTATGGTACGAACATCGACATCGTGTACGGTTATATGAAAGAACGCGGTGAAGAGGCGAAGAGCTACAACTTGCCAGAAAGTTTGTACGCATCACTACTCTACGCATTAGAGTATGAGATGACGTCTACACCATCTGACTTCTTGATCCGCCGTACGTCTGCTCTATACTTTGACATCGATACGGTATATGAGTGGAAAGAAAGTGTAATCAACTGCATGGCAGACAAATTGGGCTGGAACGCAGAACAAAAACGCGAGCATGCAGAAGATTTCGAAGAGCAATTACGATTGTCTGTTGAGGCGATCTAACATAGTTTATATATACGGCAGAGAGGCATTCCGCTTTAGTTAAAGCGGAGTGTCTTTTTGGTGTGTCATGGAGCGGGTGGGGGGTATATGAGTAATATTAGATGTCGAAATATGTAGACTCGCCGATATATCTTAAAAATTCGCCGGATTATAGGGAAATCTCGCGGTAATAATTCGAATTCTCGCTGTATTATTAGCCACATTTCTTGAATTGAATGTAATAATACCTATTGGGGTATATACACAAATCAGTTTCGTCCACCGAAACTGCACCTATTGGAGCCAAAACAAAAGGATGATCCCACAACACGAAGGGAGCATCCTCAATTTTTGATAAATGTTGAACGTGATAAGTATTCTGAAGGGTATTTTTGAAGCAAATATTGCAAAAACAGATCAATCTCATACGGCATTTCATCATAATACTCTTTATCTGACTCTCTCAATGTGTCAAGCAGCGAAAAAAAGTGCTGCTTATCTACTTCTTCAGCTGACTTTTTAAAATAACCCCAAACATGTTCTAGCGTATTGCTTAAAGCACGACGCTCAAAAGGTTTTTCCTTCAACTCAGCAATCAACAACTTAACTTTTTCATAGTCAGAGCCAGACTGAGCGTCTCTCATCAAACCTTGAACTTCTTTATAAAAGTTGTACCCCTTAGCCATCACCGTGTATTTTTCACTAGCCCACAGCTGTTCGGTCTCTTTTTTCAAAGCAGATCACATCCTTTAATAACGACATTCTATTAAAGATAAATGTAGAGAGCAAGTGCGATGATCGAAACGAGGATCACCACTGCATAGATGAGTGTAAGGCGCACGAGGTTCTGACGAGTTGAACTTCCGTATTTTTCGTCCTGTGTTTTAGAGATCATGATCGTACCGACTAATCCAGCGATCGAGATTACGACGATCAAGAAGTAAGCAATCCACCATATATCCATTACGAATCTCCCCTTTATACCTATCATACTGCTAACAGTGTAACGTCACATCCAAAAAATTTACAGGATTATGAACATTTCTATAGAAAAATAAGGGGTAGACCTTAATATAGTAGAAGTACCATATGTGAAGAAGCACATCGACACAAAATATGGAATTTGCTATAATTAAAGCGGTTACAGAATTTATAAAATTCTGAAGATTAGGAGGTAGTCAGAATGGATTTTTATCATCTGTATCAAAACAATTACCTCATTGTGGCTGTATTTTTATTTTTAGGGGTCCTTCTGCCGGTGGTCGCACTGACTGCAGGCCGTTTATTGCGCCCTTATAAACCATCAGCAGAAAAATACACCACCTACGAAAGCGGAATCGAACCTTTTCATCAAAGTTGGGTTCAATACAATGTCCGCTATTATCTGTTTGCGCTCATGTTCGTTATCTTTGATGTTGAAACCGTATTTTTATACCCCTGGGCCGTGGCCTATGAAGAGTTAGGTGTGTTTGCTCTGATCGAGATGGGGATTTTTGTTGTTCTTTTAACGTTAGGTCTTGTATACGCTTGGAAAAAGAAGGTGCTGAAATGGACATAAAGTGGGAGCTTACGGCTGAGGAACGCGCCGAACTAGACCGCAACGTATTCATGGTAACACTTGAACAAGTAAAAGCCTGGGCCAGAAGTAATTCACTTTGGCCGTTAACTTTTGGACTCGCCTGCTGCGCGATTGAAATGATGGGCACAGGTTCGTCTCATTACGACCTCGACCGTTTCGGAAGTATATTCCGTACATCACCTCGTCAATCTGACGTGATGATCGTTTCAGGAACCGTAACGAAAAAAATGGCGCCCGTATTAAAACGATTATACGAACAGATGCCAGAACCGAAATGGGTCATCGCGATGGGATCATGTGCCACAGCCGGAGGACCATATATCAAATCGTATGCCGTCGTAAAAGGCGTCGATCAAATCGTACCCGTGGATGTATACATACCAGGATGTCCACCTAACCCTGCTGCACTCATTTATGGCATCAACAAGCTTCAAGAAAAAATCCGTTATGAAGCGAAGACAGGCAAGAAGGTGATGAGCGAATGACAGATAAGCAAAATGATTCCAATGAAGGATTATCGATAGAAGAACAAAAGAAGAAAGCCGCTGCAGAAGCGAAAGCAAAAGCACTGGAACTGGCGAAACAGCGTCAGGCTGAAAAGGCGAAAGTAGCGGAAACAGCCGAGTCGCCATCAGCTGAACCAGAACTAACAAAAGAAGAGCTGAAAAAGAAAGCTGCTGCAGAAGCGAAAGCAAAAGCGCTTGAGCTTGCAAAACAGCGTCAAGCCGAAAAAGCGAAAGTTGCAGATGTGTCGGAACCGACTGCAGCCGAACCTGAGCTAACAAAAGAAGAGCTGAAAAAGAAAGCAGCTGCAGAAGCGAAAGCAAAAGCACTCGAACTTGCGAAGCAGCGTCAGGCTGAAAAAGCGAAAGCAGAAGAGTCGGAACCGACCGCATCTGAACCAGAATTAACAAAAGAAGAGCTAAAAAAGAAAGCCGCCGCCGAAGCGAAAGCTAAAGCGCTTGAGCTTGCAAAGCAGCGTCAGGCTGAAAAAGCAAAAACAGCGGAAGCTCCACAGATAGATGAACCAGCAGATGACCTTGCGAAACAAAAAGCACTAGCCGCGGCAAAAGCAAAAGCAGCTGCAGCCGCAAAAGCAAAGGCAGCAGCTGCCGCTAAAGCAAAACTAGCAAGAGAGGGTGGAGGCGACACATCCACCGAACCTGCTTCAGACGATGAAAAAGCGAAAGCAGCTGCAAAAGCAAAGGCCATGGCAGCAGCTAAGGCAAAAGCAGCCGCCGCGGCAAAAGCGAAAGCTTCCCGTGGAGCAGGGACAGATGCAACAACTGAGCCAGCAGGTGACGACGAAAAAGCGAAAGCGATCGCCGCTGCAAAGGCGAAAGCAGCTGCAGCCGCCAAAGCACGAGCAGCCGCCAACGCCAAAGGTGCAGCAACAGAACCTGTTGCAGAAGAAAAACCATCACCAAACCAACCTATCCTCGATACCTACACAAAAGTCATCAAAGAACATCTAGGAGAAGATGTACTCGAAGATTCCTATATTAACAGACTGTCAAAAGACGTCCCTACCTTAGTTGCGAAACCTGATTCCTATTATAAAATCGCGGAGTTTTTAAAGTATAACGATCAACTTCGTTTTGATTATTTATCTGAAATGCACGGCACCGATTTCGAAACGCATTTTGAAGTCTATAACCACCTGTATTCGTATAATCATCGCCAGTCCGTTGCATTAAAAGTAAAGATAGACAGAATGAACGCTACTACCCATTCCATTACCCCGTTATGGGAGGGAGCAAACTGGCCAGAGCGTGAAACGTATGATCTTTTAGGCATCCATTTCGAAGGTCATCCGAACTTAACGCGCATTATGCTGCCAGACGATTGGGTAGGGCATCCGCTCAGAAAAGATTACGAACCACATGACGTGGAGGTGTAGAGACATTGATCAGAACAGAAGAGATGCTCCTCAACGTTGGGCCTCAGCATCCGAGTACACACGGTGTTTTTCGAATCGTACTAAAAATTGACGGAGAGACGATCATCGAAGCCACGCCAGTGATCGGTTATCTTCACCGAGGTACCGAAAAATTAGCAGAAAACCTTCAGTACACGCAGATTATTCCATACACAGACCGCATGGATTATTTAGCGGCCATGACGAACAACTATGTAATCTGCCACGCGGTTGAAACGATGATGAGTCTTGAAATTCCTGAACGAGCGGAATATTTGCGCGTCATCGTGATGGAGCTCGGCCGTATTGCAAGCCATCTCGTCTGGTTCGGTACATATTTATTAGATATCGGGGCGATGAGTCCATTTCTATACGCGTTTCGTGAAAGAGAAGCCATCATCAATATGCTGAACGAGATCTGTGGCGCTCGCCTGACGTTCAACTATATGCGTGTTGGCGGTGTGAAGTGGGACGCACCAGAAGGCTGGATCGAGAAAGTTCGTGACTTTGTTCCGTATATGAGAGAAGAGCTTGCTGGCTATCACGACCTTGTGACAGGCAACGAAATCTTCTTGAACCGTGTAAAAGGAATCGGCTACTACACGAAAGAAGAAGCACTGAACTTTTCATTAAGCGGCGCAAACTTAAGGTGCACAGGTACGAACTGGGATCTTAGAAAAGATGAGCCTTATTCGATCTATGACCGTTTTGATTTTGATGTACCGGTCTTTCATACGGGCGATGCATGGGCGCGCTATCAGTGCCGCATGCAAGAAATCGAAGAATCACTCAAGATTGTAGAACAAGCGGTAGAGCAGTTTCCAGAAGAAGGTCCGGTCATGGCAAAAGTGCCAAGAATTATCAAGCCACCTAAAGGAGAAGCGTTCGTTCGGATCGAGTCGCCACGCGGAGAGATAGGCTGTTACATCGCGTCAGAAGGAAAAAAAGAACCGTACCGCTTGAAGTTTCGCAGGCCATCATTTTACAACCTTCAGATTCTGCCAAAACTTTTAGTCGGTGAAAACATCTCCAACTTGATTACCATCTTAGGCGGGATTGATATCGTTCTCGGGGAGGTTGATGGCTGATGGAGGATCTTTTATACGCACAGCCCGGCTGGACGCATGTTGCCATCTTCTTTGCGCTTGGCGCGGCATTACTTGTCACGGTTCTCGGGTTCGTAACCTACGCGATTCTAGCCGAACGAAAAGTGCTCGGGTTCATGCAGATGCGTACAGGACCGAACCGGGTTGGGGGAAGATTCGGTCTCCTACAAACCGTTGCGGACGTTTTTAAACTTCTGATAAAAGAAGACACCATACCGAAACTAGCTGATCGACCACTGTTCATATTGGCTCCGGTCATCGCATTTGCACCAGCGTTCATGGTGCTCGCGACGATTCCGTTCTCAGAAAATATGCAGTTCGCAGACCTCGGCGTCGGCCTTCTGTATTACGTAGCCGTTTCAGGAATCTCAACGATCGGCATCTTAATGGGTGGTTGGGCATCAAACAATAAGTACTCGTTACTCGGCGGCATGCGTGCTGCCGCACAGATGATTTCATACGAAATTCCGCTTGTTATCTCCGTGATCGGAGTAATTCTTTTCGCAGGCAGTCTGAACTTAAACGATATCGTAAGAGGCCAAGAAAACATTGCTTACATCTTCTTAACGCCGATCGGATTTTTCGTATTCTTGATCTCTTCCATCGCAGAGCTAAACCGTACACCGTTCGACTTGCCTGAAGCAGAGTCAGAGCTCGTTGCCGGTTATCACGTCGAATACTCAGGTTTTCGGTGGGCATTCTTCATGCTCACAGAATATGTGTATCTATTTGCAATGGCTTCCTTAACAACGGTTCTTTTCTTAGGAGGCTGGAACCCTATTCCGTTCTTAGATTTCATTCCAGGGATGTTGTGGTTCGGTGTCAAATTCAGCATCGTCGTATTTTTCATGATCTGGATCCGCGGAACACTACCAAGACTCCGCGCCGATCAACTGATGGGCTTTGCATGGAAGGTCCTACTGCCGCTAGCACTGCTAAACATCTTCGTCAGTGCAGCAGTTAAGGAACTGTTTTTATAAAAGAGCTTTACAGCACTACTGATGTTTTTTGAGGGTGTTGATTTCCGCTCCAGGATGCTCGCTTTCCGGGGGGCGTGCGGTGAGCCTCTTAGTGCCTTGCACTATTAAGAGTCTCACCTGTCCCGCTGATCCCCCAGGAGTCTCGCACCTTGCGCTCCAATCAAGTATTCGAGGAAGTATGTTTGCAATACATCCAAACACTTCATAGCCCGACCTTCGAAATTCAAAGCGATGGCTAAGGTCATTCTATAAAGCTTTTTTCAAGAACCTTGTTGCTTTTTAATCTTTTTCTAACTTCTTTGAACTGTTGGTTGTAGTGGAAGGTGCGAGACTCCTGCGGGACAGGTGGGCAGGTGAGACACTTAAATGTGAAACATTCGAATGTGGCTCACCGCCTGCCCCGCGGAAAGCGAACACCTGGAACGGAAACCAACACCCACAATAACCAGCGCAAAGCTAAAACAATGCTCTATCAATCGAAAGACCAACGCATAAGGAGCGTGATCTCAGGATGAAAGGTCTTGTAAAAGGTTTAAGCTATACCGTCAAAAACCTAACAAAACAAAACGTCACAACAAGCTATCCAGACGTGCCGATCCAGATGCCTGACCGTTTCCGCGGCATCCAAAAGTTTTATCCCGAAAAATGCATCGTCTGTAACCAATGCGCGCAGATCTGCCCGACCGACTGCATCCAGTTAACGGGTAAGTCGCATCCCGATCCTTCGAAAAAAGGGAAGATCATCGACACGTACGACATCAACTTTGAAATCTGTATACTATGCGACCTGTGTACAGAAGTGTGTCCGACTGAAGCGATCGTCATGACGAATCAGTTTGAGCTTGCTGAATACAGCCGTGATGAACTTTTCAAAAACCTCGAGTGGCTCGATGAGAACGACGAGAATGTTAGAAAGGAGAACAAAGCATGACCGGTGAAATGATCGCATTTTTCTTTCTCGCCTTAACAGCTATTGCCGGCGGCGTTCTTCTTATTAACCTATCAAATGTCGTTCATATGGTTGTTGCTCTTATTTTTACGTTCATTGCCATTGCAGGTATCTACATCACACTATCAGCAGAGTTCGTAGCAGTCGTGCAGGTGCTGATCTACTCAGGCGCTATCACGATCATCATGCTGTTCGGAATCATGCTCACGCGTCATCAGGAAAAAGAAAAACGTGCACCACGGTTGAAAGTCATCTTAACCGGGCTTGCGATCGGACTTTTCTTTTTGATCATGTACGGCAAGATCAAAGACCTTGATTTTGGTCAGCAGAACGCAGAGCTTCACATCGATAATACGAAAAAGATCGGAATCGAACTGTATTCGCATTATGTGATTCCGTTCGAGTTAACTTCTGTCTTGCTGCTTGTGGCCTTGATCGGTTCTATCATTCTGGCAAAGCGGGATGACGATGAAAAGGAGGCAAAAAAATGAGCTCTGTTCCTTTAGCAGCTTACTTGACGCTTGCCTTGATCCTGTTTTGCATCGGTTTGTTTGGCGCATTAACCAAACGGAATGCGGTCATCGTACTGATTTCTATCGAATTGATGCTGAATGCTGTAAATATTAATCTCGTGGCATTTGCCAAATATTCTATAAATCCTGGTTTAACAGGTCAGATCTTTTCGCTGTTTACGATTACGGTTGCTGCGGCAGAAGCAGCAGTCGGACTTGCGATTCTCATAGCACTGTACCGCAACAGACAGACGGTTAACGTGGATGAGATGGATACGATGAAGCGATAAGGAAGGAGATGGACGATTATGTTGCAGAATAGTTGGCTTATACCGTTGTTCCCGCTTTTATCCTTCGTTTTATTGCTGATTTTCAGAAAATCAAAAAGTGAGGGCACCGCATGGATCGGTGTGCTTCTAACCGGGTTATCGCTCATTCTATCCATTGGGGTTTGGATGGCGGTGTGGCAAGGAGACGGAATTAAGGTGGAAGACACGTGGTTCGAGATTGGTGAGCGGGCCATCACGATGGGATATGAAGTCAATCCGCTTAATGCTCTTATGCTTGTGATCGTTTCACTCGTCAGTTTTCTTGTACATCTTTATTCAAAAGGATACATGCATGGCGATGAAAGGTTTCCTGTGTTCTTTGCCTATTTAGGGTTGTTTTCGTTTGCGATGCTCGGACTCGTTCTATCTCCCAATCTATTACAGCTCTATATGTTTTGGGAGCTTGTTGGACTTGGTTCATTTCTGTTGATCGGATTTTACTATTTTAAACCGGAAGCAAAAGCCGCGGCGAAAAAGGCTTTTGTGATGACCCGAATCGGGGACGTTGGTCTTTTTATCGGAATGGTTTTGCTATTTTGGCAAGTTGGTAGTTTTGAATATGACGAAATTTTTGCTTCTGTTCGAAATGGTGATATATCATCAGGCATGCTCACTCTTACAGCACTATGTATCTTTGTAGGAGCGATCGGAAAATCAGGTCAGCTGCCTCTTCATACGTGGCTTCCGGACGCGATGGAAGGTCCGACACCCGTATCAGCGCTAATCCATGCGGCAACGATGGTCGCGGCCGGCGTGTATTTGGTCGCTGCGATGTATCCGCTCTTCCAAGCTTCAGAAACCGCTTTAACAGTCGTTGCTGTAGTAGGTGGGGTAACGGCAATCTTTGCAGCTTCAATCGGTCTTATGCAAAAAGACATCAAACGCGTGTTGGCGTATTCAACGGTCAGTCAGCTAGGGTACATGATGCTTGCACTTGGTGCATCCGGTTATGTGGCAGGTATCTTTCACCTGACGACGCACGCATTCTTTAAAGCGCTATTGTTCTTAGCTGCAGGAAGCGTGATTCATGCTGTACATACACAAAATATTGAAGAGATGGGCGGACTTTGGAAAAAGCTTCGGATGACAGGACCTCTCTTTTTGATCGGTGCTCTAGCCATTTCAGGAGTTCCGCTATTATCCGGTTTCTTTTCAAAAGACGAAATCCTAGCAAGTACCTACGCGGATGGTCGTTACGGATTGTTCTGGCTGGCAGTCATTGCAGCATTCATGACGGCGTTTTATATGTTCCGTCTATTTTTCATTGTGTTTACAGGGAAACCGCGTGGCGATCAGAGTGGTGTACATGAATCACCAAGTGTCATGACGCTTCCTATGATGGTTTTAGGTGTTCTAGCAATCGTGGCAGGTTATCTGAACACAGCGTGGTTCGGCACGTTTTTAACGGATTACTTAGCAGAAGGTCCGGTTGAACTTGCGCATGGAGATCATCACGGTCCTAGCTGGATACCGATTGTTGCGACAGCCGCATCTCTTTTAGGAATCGGTCTAGCTTATCTGATCTACCAAAAAGGAACACTTTCCCGTGATTGGATTACCCGCTCGTTACCAGGGCTCAGCAACGTGATCTACAACAAATGGTACGTTGATGAAGGATACGACGCAACTTTAATAAAAGGAACGAAGGGTTTGAGCAAACTTGGCGTCTTATTTGATAGATATATCGTGGACGGACTCGTGGCAGCTGTTGTGAGTGGCGTTCAAGGGTTAAGTAAGGTAGGCTCGCGTCTACAAAACGGGCAGGTTCAAACGTATGGGACGTTCGCCATTTTTGGCATCGTGATTTTATTGCTGATCGTCGCATTAACAGGGGGGTACTTCACATGAATACATGGCTTCTATCGATTTTAATTCTTTCCCCATTGTTAGGCGTTTTGGTTCTTATGTTTACTCCGTCTCAAGATGAGAAGTCGATCAAATGGATCGGGATATTAGGCACACTATTTCCGCTAGGTACCGCACTCGTTACATTGTCTGCTTTTAATAAATCGGGCGACGGCCTTCAGCTTGCAGAAAAGTTTCAGTGGGTGTCTTATGAAGTCTTTCAAACGAATGGTGACGTGAGCTATCCAATTTTTTACGAAGTCGGTGTTAACGGTTTATCGATGGTGCTCATTTTATTAACAACGGTTGTGAGTGTCCTTGCTGCCATTGCATCCTTTTCGATCAAAAAAGATTGGAAAAGTTACTTCATATTGTTCTTCCTACTGGAGATGGGAATGATTGGCGTGTTCGCCGCCCAAAACCTATTTTTGTTCTTTATTTTCTTTGAGATCACGCTCATTCCGATGTTCTTCCTCATTGGACGCTGGGGTTACCTTGAAAAAGAAAAAGCAGCTTACAGTTTTCTGATCTATAACGGGGTTGGTTCAGCCATTCTTTTGATCGCGTTCGTCGCAATGTTTATGAAGACGGGAACGATGAATTTTGAGCAGCTGGGTTACACGTTCTCGCTTCCGCAATCTGAACTGAGTGATATGAACATCACGAAGAATTTTAAGATGGGAATGCTGATCGCACTTCTTCTCGCGTTTGCCGTCAAGCTGCCGGTCGCACCGCTTCACTCTTGGATGGTGAGGGTCCACGTTCAGGCACCACCGCCGATCGTGATGCTCCACTCAGGGATTCTTTTGAAAATTGGGGCGTACGGCTTGATCGTTTTTGGAGCAGGGCTGTTTCCCGATCAGTTTGAGTCGCTCGCTTTTATCATCGGATTGTTCGGTGTGATCAACCTTCTTTACGGAGCGTTCTTAGCACTTACACAACGTGATATGAAACGCGTCTTAGCGTATTCATCTGTCTCGCATATGGGAATCGTTCTGATCGGGCTCGCCGCATTAAACGAAGCGGGTATGACGGGTGCCGTGTTCCAAGTCGTTTCACACGGATTGATATCGGCGCTATTGTTCTTCTTGGTAGGTGTTCTGTACGAACGCGCCGGTTCATCTCAGTTAAAAGACTTTGGTGGAGTCGCCAAAAGGATGCCGATCTTTGCAGGTGTGTTGCTCGCAGGGGGACTCGCATCATTAGGACTACCGGGAATGTCTGGTTTTATCAGCGAGTTCATGGCATTTTTAGGCTTGTTTGAGACCATGCCCGTGTTAGCAGCTGTAGGAACGCTAGGCCTGATTTTAACAGCGGTCTACGTGCTGCGCGCGGTGTTGGCGATCACGTTTGGTACTGAAAAAGAACTAACGAACGCACATGATCTTTCATCAACTGAACGAATTCCGGCGTTTATCTTGCTTGCAGCGATTTTGTTCATCGGCATCTATCCTGCATGGTTAAGTGATATGCTCCGTCCGACATTAGATAGCATTCTGCTAGGGTTAGGGGGCTAAATCATGGATCTAGATACTTTATTATCGTTTAGATGGAGCGTCATGCTTCCTGAATTTATTATCTTAGGTGTTGCGACCCTTTTATCTGTTATCGACCTTTTTATGAAAAAAGAATTCAGCAGGAAGCCTCTAGCCTGGCTTGCTGGAGCAGGTATTCTAGCTGCCCTCATCGCCATTTTTATGCAGCTCGATATTGAAGTAACATCCATTCTGTATGATACGTACAGACTTGATTCGTTCTCGAAAGCTTTCAAGATTCTGCTTTTGTTAGGAACGCTATTAGTGATCGTTCTTTCTTCTAATTATAAAAAAGAAGATCTAGAGGAAAACCGGGGAGAATTTTATTACTTGCTCCTCGCAGCATTATTAGGAGCTATGATGATGGCGTCGAGCGCTGACTTGATCACATTGTTCGTAGGTCTTGAGCTTCTTTCACTTTCTTCCTATGTTATGGCTGGGCTCGAGAGGCGCAATAAACGAAGCAATGAATCAGCGTTTAAGTATATTGTATCTGGCGGAATCGCGACCGCTATCACCCTTTTTGGAATGAGTTATATTTTCGGGCTGACCGGAGAGACGAACCTGTTCAAGATTGCAGAAAATATGGGGAACGTTGAGCTGTTAGAGCACAGCTTTCTGATCGTCTTTGCATTCATCATCACATTTGCAGGACTTACGTTTAAGATTGCGGCCGCTCCGCTTCACATGTGGGCACCTGATGTTTATGAAGGTGCACCTGTTCCTGTTACAGCTTTCTTGAGTGTCGTATCGAAAACTGCAGGCTTTGTGATCTTGCTGCGGGTAATTATCATCTGTTTCATCTCCGCTCCAGGAATTGATAGTGAACCGATTCTGCTGCAAGTTCAGCCGTATGTGATGGTGTTGGCGGCAGCAACCATGATCATTGGTAACGTCACGGCGCTTCGTCAACGAAATATAAAAAGAATGTTTGCGTATTCGTCTATCGCACAAGCAGGTTACATTTTAGTACCGTTCGTGTCAAATTCGTCATTAATCTTCGAACTGATCTGGTTCTATCTGCTGGCGTACTTGTTTATGAATATTGGCGCGTTTACTGTCATTCAACTGTTAACGAGTCAAGAAGGTTCAAATGATATCGGCGTATTCCGCGGATTATTCCGTCGCTCACCGTGGCTCGCTGTTCCGATGACGTTCTTTATTCTTTCGCTTGCAGGGATTCCCATCACAGCAGGATTTATCGGTAAGTTTGGAATCTTTATGGGAGCGCTTGGACTTGAACAACCACAATATTGGCTGGCTGCTGTAATGATGGCAACCACGCTCGTTTCGTACGTGTATTACTTTAATATCATTGCAATCATGTTTTTCCGTGACAGTGAAGGAACGAAGGTTTCAATCCCAGGGGGAATGGCTGCCGTGCTCGCATTCTGTGCAGCATCGGTTCTTATCTTAGGGGTTATGCCAGATCTCGCACTGGATTTCTTTTACGGAAACTTTGATGTGAATGAATTCTTCATGCGGATCGAAACGGAAGTTCATACACATGATCATTGATTGTTGAGCTCAAATCATAGTCCATCAACCCTCTCCTTAGTTGGAGGGGTGGTGGGCTTTTTTAGTTTCTCTTAAGGGGTATCCCGTAATCAATCGTTGTTGATTTTTGAAGATTCGCCGATATATGCTATAAACTCGCCGGATTAATTAAGGAATTTCTAGAATTAATTGAAGAATCTCTTGAATTATCACTATGAATACCCAGCCTCGTATCAATGGATAGCAGTTAGAGAGAGAACATTCATCTATATTTACTTCTCCTAAATGGCTGCTTTCTAAAAGATTGTTTGCTTTTAAAGCTTTTTATTTACTACTTTGACTGTTGGTTGATTGAAGTGTAAGATGCAAGACTCCTGCGGGACAGGTGGGCAGGTGAGACACTTAAGAGTGAAACGAACGAATGTGGCTCACCGCCTGCCCCGCGGAAAGCGAGCATCTGAAACGGAAATCAACAACTTTCTTAAACAGTAACACTCACCCACCTGAAAAAAATCCCCAAAAATAAGCCAAAACTACCGTAACTTCTTACGTTTTGTTTCGTCTAATCATAGTGAAACGACTATGTTTCCAGATTGACATTTATTAGTCGTTACAACTTTTTGAACTTATCGAAAGAAAAGGCTTTCAAAACACCTTACTAGGGAAAAAGTATCTATCTAAAATGTTGGGAAAGACGTATGCTTAAGATGTCGAAATATGTAATGAGGAGGTCAGACTTTTAAATGATTCCAATCGGACAACAAGCTTTGTTACATATCATCGTACATCTATTGTTTCTCGTGATCTCTTGGTGGGCATTGCAGGCCGTTCATTTTGATAAATGGATCAAAAAAGGTAAGGTCATGCAAGCTAGAGTGTTATACATACTTCTAGTGATCAGCTTAGCAAGCATAGCGAGTGATTTTTTTCTAAAGTATCTACAGTATTCCAAAAATCTCGGTCAGCTATTTGGGTGAATGCACAACTTTTACAGAAGTAGTGGATTTGTCGGAATATGACTACAACTTCCACGGATATCCTCTGTTTCATTGGCAACAATGAGAAATAGAGAGGATGTGCTGGGGAATGAAAAAATGGACGATGACGATTACAGCGATTTTGCTATTAGTTATGATTACTTCTGGATATGCAAAAACAGATGAAAAAACAAACGAAGTTACACATATAATAGACGTTCTAAAAGACAGCGGAGCAACGCCTGACAAATGGACTATGTATTTTCGTGGTCAAACAGGTTTTACATCTAAAGGACTAGGGTATGTAAAACAAGCAGAAGAGCTTAAACGTAATTATCCTGAATTTAACTGGGTGGTAACTGAAGATGAAGCCGGACATTCTAAAATGACCGGATTATTTGAACGTAATGACATCGGGGTTAGAGAGAAAATGACCGTCATTACATACCCCCAAAAAGATCAATCTGCATCGTATTTTATTTATGCGGTTGAAGGACTTGTAAATACAAATCAAAATTGGAAAGAAATCCAGAACTTGATCGATAGCCGGGTTGAACAATCAATTGGAGGAAATCCCAAAATTTTCTCTTGTGTTACCGGTACATACGGTGATAAAATGGTGGTTGATTTGTATTCGCAAGCAAATGAATTGGTACGCGCCTTTTCTGGTGATCCTGTCGAGGAACTAAAAGAAGAGACGTTTGTGTCGCTTTCTGCATATACTGAGCAGTGGGAACAAGCGATTTATACCGGTCATCATCATAAAATGAATCTTCAGGTGGCATTGCGATCTGAAGGATTGGGCAGCGGAACAACTGTCACAATTGGCACACCAATAATTACGTCTGAATATTAATATACAAATTGGACGCGGAGGGGAATATCGTTGGAAAAAATCATTGTCCGTGGTGGTAGGCGGTTAGAAGGCTCTGTTCGAGTTGAAGGAGCTAAGAATGCCGTACTTCCTGTCATCGCAGCATCCATTTTAGCAAGTAAGGGCAAAAGCACAATTAAAGATGTGCCGAGTCTAGCTGATGTGTTTACGATTAACGAAGTATTACGTTATTTAAATATTGATGTAGCATTTGAAAACGGAGAAATTTCTGTTGATGCTACAAGTGAGTTAAAAACAGAAGCACCATTTGAGTATGTCCGCAAAATGAGAGCATCATTCCTAGTAATGGGACCATTGCTTGCTCGTGTTGGATTGTCTCGTATCGCACTTCCAGGAGGATGCGCGATTGGATCACGCCCGATCGATCAACATCTAAAAGGATTTGAAGCGATGGGTGCAACAGTAAAGATCGGTAACGGATTTATCGAAGCAAAAATTGATGGCCGCTTGCAAGGTGCAAAGATTTATTTAGACTTCCCAAGTGTAGGAGCTACTGAGAACATCATGATGGCTGCAACACTTGCTGAAGGAACGACTATCATCGAAAATGCTGCAAAAGAACCTGAAATCGTATGTCTAGCTAACTACCTGAACGCGATGGGTGCTACAGTTATCGGTGCAGGAACAGGTACGATCCGCATTGTCGGAGCTGAAGAACTTGTTGGTGCTGAGCATACAGTAGTTCCAGACCGTATCGAAGCGGGTACGTATATGGTAGCTGCAGCTATTACACAAGGTGACGTTTTAGTTGAAAATGCTATTGCAGAACACCTACGTCCTTTAATCGCAAAAATGGAAGAGATGGGTGTACAGATTCAAGAAGAAGGAAACGGACTTCGTGTTCGCGGACCTCGTGAATTAAAACCTGTTGATATTAAAACAATGCCTCACCCAGGATTTCCGACTGACCTTCAGTCGCAAATGATGGCGCTATTGCTTCGTGCAAACGGAACAAGCGTAATCACGGAAACTGTATTCGAAAACCGTTTCATGCACGTGGAAGAGTTCCGTCGCATGAATGGTGATATTAAGATCGAAGGCCGTTCTTCTGTAATCAACGGACCTGTAAATCTGCAAGGTGCTGAGGTTGCTTCAACTGACCTTCGCGCAGGTGCAGCTTTGGTACTTGCTGGGCTTGTCGCTGACGGTTACACGCGTGTAACAGAACTGAAGCACATCGACCGCGGATACGTTGATTTTACTGGAAAATTGGCTGCGTTAGGTGCTGACATCGAGCGTGTAAACGAAGATGTGAAAACAACACCTGCCAAAGAGCAATCATTAAAAAGTAATTTAGCATAATTTTCATTGGAGCGAACCCTTTCTCATGTTGAGAAAGGGTTTTTCTGTTTTAATTTGAGTTTTTACGGTACGTGTTTTTATATTTGTTACACGTTCACCGGTAAAGAGGTGATGAGCACCTGAAAAGAATGTCGTTCCACCTGTGCGTACTTTATTATCACCGATGATTTATCTTTAACCACCTATAAATAAGGTTTTTCCACCGGCAATCATGATTTTAGGAGCAACTTCTGTTTAATTCAAAGCGTATTCGGGAAATCTAAACCATATACTTATACTTTTTTATTTTATGGAAGGGATGTCGAACTCATGCTTTGGACCATTATCGGAATATTAGTCGTACTTTGGTTATTAGGTGTTATTTTTAAAGTAGCTGGCGGTATCATTCATATTTTACTCGTTATCGCTTTGATCGTTTTTGTTTTAAATTTTATTAAAGGCCGAAAATCGAAATAGCTGAAAAAGCTGGCTTTCATAGCCAGCTTTTTTTAATGGTGAAATTTCGTCCTTTAACTCGAATGAACACAAAAAAACAGTTCCTAATTCCTGTTTTTATTGAAAAAAATTAGAAAATAGTACGATATAATCAAAATTTTAAGAATAGTTTGAAAATAAAACGAAAGGTGCTATTATAAATCCACTGGCTTTAAAATTCACTGAAGCAAAGGGGATTGGGAAGGGATGAAAAAGCAATTATCAGTATGGGGTTTGGCACTTGGACTTGCAGTAAGTCCGTTAGCAGCAGGACAAGCATCAGCAGAGGTACCAGTTAATGTTTTATCAACTAAAAAGATGAACACCTTAACGGGTACACCATCGTTCGTTTCAGGAAAATTGTCTGAGGCGTCTTCAAAATCAGCAAAAGAAGTAGTATTCAATTATCTTCAAAAAGAATCAAAAACGTTTAAATTAGGAACTCAAAAAGCAGAGGATTCGTTCGTTGTTAAATCTGTTACAAAAGATGAGTTAGGCAGACAATTGGTGCGAATTCAACAGACTTATAAAGGGGTTCCGATCTGGGGCGCAACACAAGTGGCGCATGTTAACGAAAAGGGAGAGCTCGTTGTATTTTCAGGAACCGTTACACCAGATCTTCAAGGTAAACAAGGGTTAGGCTTTGCCAAAAAGATCACAGCGACAAAAGCAGTGACCGTTGCGGTTAAAGACCTCGGTTTCACACCTGAATATGAAGCAGATCCAACATCTGAACTTGTTGTGTATACAAATGGAGATAAAGCGAATTATGCGTATTTGGTGAACTTAAACTTCTTATCGCCTGAACCAGGTAACTATAATTATTTTGTAGATGCTGTATCAGGTAAGATCTTAAATTCTTACAACGACTTGGATGAAGCGCATGGAGACCAAAAAGCGCCGCCAACGGGTGGAGGCTCTTTAGTAGGTACGAATGCAATTGGTACAGGAACAGGTGTCCTTGGCGATACGAAATCACTCAACACTATATTATCAAACGGTACGTACTACCTGCAGGATAACACGCGAGGCAACGGTGTATTTACATACGATGCGAAGAACCGTCAGCAGCTCCCTGGCACACTTTGGGCAGATGCGGATAATAAGCTGAACGCGACTTATGACAGAGCGGCTGTAGATGCTCATTATTATGCTGGTGCAACGTACGATTATTATAAAGAAGTCTTCAACCGCAACTCGTATGACAATAAAGGAGCAGCATTAAAATCAACGGTTCACTACGGCCGTAGCTATAACAATGCGTTCTGGAACGGACAGCAGATGGTCTACGGTGATGGTGACGGTACGACGTTCGTATCATTGTCAGGTGGATTGGATGTTGTAGCGCATGAATTAACACATGCTGTAACAGATTTCTCATCTGATCTGATCTATCAAAACGAATCTGGTGCGTTGAACGAAGCGATGTCTGATATTTTTGGTACGCTGGTTGAGCATCATGAAAATAACAATCCGGACTATGAGATCGGAGAAGATATCTACACACCAGGAACGCCGAATGACGCTCTTCGTTCTATGAGCGATCCGGCAAAATATCAAGATCCTGATCATTACTCGGTTCGCTACACAGGAACGGGTGACAACGGTGGCGTCCACATCAACAGTGGTATCATCAACAAAGCGGCATACTTGCTGGCAGTCGGTGGAACGCATTATGGTGTGACGGTTCCGGCGATCGGTAACCAAAAAGTAGGAGCGATCTACTACCGTGCGAACACAGTGTACTTAACAGCTTCTTCAAACTTTAGCCAAGCAAGAGCTGCTCTTGTGCAATCAGCATCTGACCTTTATGGAGCAACATCTCCTGAAGTAGCAGCGGTTAAAAAATCGTATGATGCGGTTGGTGTCAACTAAATTTTAATGCGAAAACCCTGGTCTTCCACGTGAGGATCAGGTTTTTTTGTTTTTTACAACCCATTCACCGCCATCTTTCCAAGGGGGCCGTTCTCATTAATTATATTCTGCAGATCGAAGACTGAGATGACG
This sequence comes from Fictibacillus nanhaiensis, assembly GCF_049537595.1. Classification (GTDB taxonomy): domain Bacteria; phylum Bacillota; class Bacilli; order Bacillales; family Fictibacillaceae; genus Fictibacillus; species Fictibacillus nanhaiensis_F. The sequence goes on along the minus strand of NZ_JBMULM010000004.1, from coordinate 108,226 downwards.
AACATCGGAAACCCATATGCATAAGCAGTAAGTTCATACAGCTGAAAGTAGATGACGAGCGCTTTATCAGCAATATAATAATCTTGATTCGGACTAATGGTTTTGAATGGTTCGAGTGTGACGATCTGCTGGTTTTTTATTTGTTCTTTTATGATTCGGTTTAAGACCTGTACATAGTTGCTACCAGGTTTGAAAAGATCTTTTAGCTGATACGTTCGTCCTGTCATGAGGTCCCATGTTTGCGATTTAATATAAGTCATGCCATGTGCCGCCATTGGGGTGTAGCCAAAATTTAAAAATCCGATGCTGAGGATGTTTTTCTCGTTTGTTTTTACAGCAAACTCTGCATACATAGTGGGTCTTGCTTCAGGATTTTGCATCTGTTGCAGCTCTTGATTGATCTGGATAATTTGTTGGTTCACTTGCTGCTGAACCCGAGGGTTGATCTTGCCTTCAATGTGCGGGTAGTAAATCTTTATGTTACCAGGCGCATACGTTAGCGTACGAACCAAAACGGGAGGCTGGAAACTGTCCATATGATTCACCCTTTCAAGCATTTCATCTCTCTATTTTATGCTTTGGATGGCCTGTATCAGTCCCTGAAGCAAAACTTGTAAATGAAGTATGTGGCGACCTCATTTCAATTGTAAAAATGCTAGTTTTGAGTTCTAAATACCCCACTTTTTGTATAAGTTGTATGGTAGATAACAATCTAGGAGGGCATGGGAACGTGAATGTAAATTTAAAGCCGCTGATTTGGATTCTAGCTATTTTTGTCGCTATCATCGTCCTTCTTCCGACGATACTCGTACTACCATTTTCCTCAGCACCTCCCGAGTGGAAAGAAGAGAAAGCTGCGCGTCCATCTGAGAGAGTGCTAGCTTTGGAAATCCCGCATTCAGACATCGTCGTGCCTGTTTTCAGAAAATCGTTGGATACGGTTCAGAACATCCCGTTAGAAGAGTATGTGGCGGGAGTGGTCGCTTCTGAAATGCCTGCTGACTTTGAGTTAGAAGCGCTAAAAGCACAAGCGTTAACTGCACGAACGTTTATTGTAAAAGCTCTACTAAACCGCGGTAAAGATGATAGTCTGCCAGAAGGGGCAGTCGTCACAGACACGGTGATGCATCAAGTGTACAAAGGAAACGAAGAGCTAGAGACGCTGTGGGGAGATGACTTCAACCAAAAGATAGAGAAAATCATCAAGGCGGTCTCTGAGACAAAAGGACAGATCTTAACGTACGAAGGAGATCCGATTCAAGCGAGTTTCTTTTCCACAAGTAACGGCTTTACCGTTAATTCCGAAGATTATTGGAAAAATGAATATCCGTATTTACGAAGTGTAGAAAGTCCGTGGGATAAAAAAGAGTCTCCGAAATACACAGAGACCATCCAACTGCCAGTCAGCACGGTAGAGCAGAAGCTAGGCGTCTCAATATCGAAGGATGGTCAGATTGGGAAAGTAGTTGCCACAACGAGCGGAAAACGAATTGGCAAGTGGGCGATCGGTAAAAAAGAGTTCACTGGAAAAGAAGTGCGAGAGAAGCTGGAGCTACGGTCGACTGATTTCCAGATGAAGAAAAAAGGAAAGCAAGTTACCGTCACAACGCGAGGATATGGTCACGGAGTGGGAATGAGCCAGTATGGCGCGAACGGAATGGCAAAGGAAGGTAAGACATACAAAGAGATCGTGAATCACTATTACAAAGGGATTAAGATAACGGATTATAAACCGATTGCTGACAAGGGTCTCGCGTACCAGCCTCAGTGAATTGTGTGGAAATTGTAGGGGGTCTGACCCGGGTCAGACCCCCTCTTTATTGTTATATGGTAACCGCTAGATGTCATAAGGCATTCAGCGGTTTTTTCAATTGTCGAAAGAAAACTTCAAAAAAGTTTTGCACTAAAGTATATATTTTCAGAATTCTGTTCAAACTTGTTGCTGAGGTGATGAAAAATGAAAGAAGAAGAAAAACAAAACAAAAAAACAGTACCGATGAAAGGTAAGAGTGCTATGAAAAAACGTTGGGTTTATCCTGCAGTATATTTAAGCTTTGCAGCAGTCATTCTAACTTCTGTTCTATGGTATCAAAACGATGCGAAGAATACGGAGAATAATAATACTCCTGATAGCGCATTAGAGGACAATGGAGCAGCAGTGCCTGTATCCCTTACAAAAGAAGTTTTCCAAATGCCCGTTTCTGACCCTGAAGCCATTGAAGTGGTAAAAGATTTCTTTAGCCCAGAAGCACCAGCTCAAGAACAAGAAGCAGCTCTTGTATTCTATAACAATATCTACTACCAAAACCGCGGTATCGATCTAGCGACTGCTGATAACAAAGCATTCGACGTAACGGCAGCATTAAGCGGAAGCGTTGTAAAAGTTTCTAAAGATCCTGCACTAGGGTTCGTTGTTGAAGTAAAACATGACAAAGGTGTTGTCACACACTACTCATCTCTTGCTTCTGTATCTGTAAAGCAAGGTGACCAAGTGAAGCAAGGCGCAGTTTTAGGACAAGCTGGTGAGAACGCATACGATACAGATGCGAAGATCCACGCACACTTCGAAGTTCGTAAAGACGGAGAAGCAGTCGACCCAGTAATGGCTTGGGATCAATCTGTTGCACAACTTGCAACCGCTGTTGATGACTCTCGTAAAGAGATGAAAAAAGCGGAAGAGCAGAAAAAAGCTGAAGAGAAAAAGCCTGCTGAAGAAAAGAAGCCAGCACCAAAGGCTGAAGACAAAGGGTCTAAAGACTCTAAGGACACAAAAGATTCTAAAGGTACAAAAGATACAAAAGATACGAAACACATGAAGGATGGCAAAGATGGTAAAGATGCCAACCGTGAGCAAGAATCATCATCTCAATCAGCCGAAGATACGAATGCTCCTGCAGCAGACGACTCTGGTGCTAGCGAATAATTGCAAAAAGAAAGCTGTCTCGGTTCAATCCGAGGCAGTTTTTTGATTTTTATCTAAGTTCCAGTTGTTTATCGGTAAAACATTTCTCTTTTCAGGTGATCATGAAAGCGTCACAGGTGTAACGAAGCAGTTCTTAGGTGGTCACGAGCGTTTTACCGGTGAAAACACCACGTTAACCGGCGAACGCGTAATAGATATAAAAACACGTACCGTAAACATAAATAATTTCTTCATCCACATCACTTAAATAACTTAATTTTCCAACTGTTTATGCAGGTTTTTTCACAAATATGGACATTTCCCCTTGTCCCAGTTGAGATTTAGGCATATAACGAAAACTTGGTTAATAAGATGTTACAAAACCTACAATAATTCAATTGAGGGTGAGCGGTGAGAAATCGTACTATGGCTGCGGTGGAAAAAGGGGAATGGAAGCAATACTTATAAGCCGAAGATGACAACGAAACTTGTCACGTAGCTTGTTCATACAAGTCTCTATCGCATCTCTCACATCCATTTTAGGGAGGCGAGTGGTGTGCACGATTACATCAAAGAGCGAACCATCAAGATAGGACGGTATATCGTGGAGACAAGAAAAACAGTCCGCATGATCGCAAAAGAATTCGGGGTTTCCAAAAGCACGGTGCATAAAGACCTCACCGAGCGGCTGCCTGAAATTAATCCAGATCTTGCAAACAACGTAAAAGAGATCCTCGAATACCATAAGTCCATCCGCCACTTGAGAGGTGGAGAAGCGACTCGCGTAAAGTACAAAAAAGGCACAGAGGAAGTTGTTCAGTAAGTTTATGAGATTTAGGGATGTTAGATGAAACGATAATACATTATGTGCCGCATCGTTCCAATGGTAAATAATTAATTTTTGACAATATTTCACCTTGTTCGACAGACTTGTGATATAATGATAAATTGGATAGAACTTCGATTTTTTACTAAAAATGTCATTATATCGTATGGATGTTAACAGGGAGGATATAACATGTTTTCAAGGGACGTTGGAATTGACCTTGGTACCGCTAATGTACTGATTTATGTAAAAGGAAAAGGGATCGTGCTCGATGAGCCATCTGTTGTTGCGATCGACACGAATACTGGAAAAGCACTCGCAGTAGGAGAAGAAGCCTTCCGCATGGTAGGCCGTACACCTGGAAACATCGTGGCGATCCGTCCATTAAAAGACGGCGTTATCGCTGACTTTGAAGTAACTGAGCAGATGCTGAAACATTTTATTAATAAGATTAACGTAAAAGGCATGTTTGCCAAGCCTAGAATCTTGATCTGTACACCAACGAACATTACGTCCGTTGAACAAAAAGCGATCAGAGAAGCTGCGCAAAAATGCGGAGCAAAACATATTTTCCTTGAAGAAGAGCCAAAAGTGGCTGCAATTGGGGCGGGGATGGATATCTTCCAACCGAGCGGCAATATGGTTGTGGACATCGGTGGTGGCACAACTGACATTGCGGTCTTGAGTATGGGAGATATCGTTACGTCCTCTTCTATTAAGATGGCTGGGGACAAGTTCGATACTGAAATCCTTCAATATATTAAAAAAGAGTACAAGCTGTTGATCGGTGAACGTACGGCCGAAAACATTAAGTTGAACGTCGCTACCGTTTACGAGCGTGATGAAGAACTCGAGATCCGTGGCCGTGACATGGTATCCGGACTTCCGCGTACGATTACAGTAGGTTCAAAAGAAATCCAACGCGCATTGATGGAGCCAGTGATGGTTATCGTTCAAGCGGCAAAAAGTGTTTTAGAAAAAACGCCTCCTGAATTATCCGCTGATATCATCGACCGTGGAATCATGCTAACAGGTGGTGGAGCGCTTCTTCACGGAATCGACCAGCTGTTTGCAGATGAATTGAAAGTACCTGTATTGATCGCAGAAGAGCCGATGAGAGCAGTTGCTCAAGGAACAGGCTTAATGCTTGAACACATGGACAAAATCGCAAAAAGAAAAGTATTTTAAATGTTGGAAATGCCGCCCGAATTGGGTGGCATTTTGTTTTTGTGTGGAAGATGTGAAGGGTAGATGAGCAGGAGAACTTTATAGGCCCTAAAATAACTTTTATAGTCCTTCACAAAAATTTATAGTCCTTCAAATGGATTTATAGGCTTTTCGACAAACAAACCCGCTTCACTCAGTCACATCACTTTATTCTCCTCGCCGCCTCTAGGGCAAAATCCTTATCATGAAAAAGGAATCTCACTATTTTTGCAGAAATCTATTAATAATTGTAAAAAACTGTCGATACAACAGAAGAGACAGTTTGTGTCCAGATTACAAATACAGGAGGAATACTCCGTGTTAAGAGGCTTTTATAATGCTGCAGCTGGCATGCTGGCACAGCAGCGCAAACAAGAAATTTTAACAAACAACATGGCGAATGCGAATACGCCTGGATATAAAGCGGACAATGCGAGTCTGCGCACGTTCCCAACGATGCTGCTTCAGCATATGGGGGAGACGGAAATGAACGGAAAAAAAATGCCGAATAACTACCCGATCGGGCCTGCGGCATTATCTACAGGTGTTTACGTGCAGGAGACGACGCCTAATTTCCTGCAAGGTGACATGCGCGAGACCGGGATCAAAACGGATATGGCGCTTCTTCAAGGACAAGTTCCACTTGACCCAGAAACAGGAAAGCCGGGCGGACTCTTTTTCAGGTTGAACGTGAACGGTGAAGAGCGCTTTACGAGAAACGGTCATTTTTCAGTGGATGCTGAAGGTAGTCTTGTTACGCCGGAAGGCTATTATGTGCTTGGAACAGATGGAAACCCTATAACGGTGAGAAGCGATAATTTTACAGTGAACAAAGACGGTTCGGTCATTGATAACGGTGCAGTTGCGGGACAGATTGACGTTGCGTACATCACGAACCCTAATGATCTTGTAAAAGAAGGCACAGGGTTGTTCAGACTGGATGGAAACGGGAATGCGCCAAGTGCTCTTGGGAATCCAAACATCACGTACAACGTGCAGCAAGGTTTTGTAGAACGGTCGAACGTGAACACGGAACAGACGATGACAGAGATGTTGACGGCTTACCGTGCGTTTGAAGCCAACCAAAAAGTACTTCAAGCTTACGACCGAACGATGGAAAAAGCATCGAATGAAATTGGCCGGATCGGCTAGGGGGATCAAACCATGAACCAGTCTATGATTTCAGCAACAGTAACGATGGGGCAGCTGCAGCATAAGCTCGATACCATCTCAAATAACATGGCGAACAGCACGACGAACGGCTATAAAAGACGTGAGGCACAATTTTCGGATATTCTTTTTCAACAGATTAATAGTGAAGCTTTGAATCCTACAGAAGCAGGCCGTCTAACGCCGAACGGAATTCGACTTGGCAGCGGAGCGCGTGTTTCTTCAACTGCACTCAGTTTAGAAGCGGGCACGCTGCAGCAGACAGGCAGGCTTCTTGATGTAGCGCTCACACAGCCTAGCTATTATTTTCAAGTATCAGCGGTAGATAACAACGGTAATGAATCGTTGCAGTTCACACGAGACGGCGCGTTCTATTTATCACCGTCTGCTAACAACGCTAATGAGATGGAACTCGTTACATCAGAAGGCAATAAAGTAATGGGTGTAGACGGACCGATTACGATTCCGGCTGACCATAGCAAAATTACCATTGGACAAAACGGCCAAGTTTCGGTAACGTTAAATAATGGAGCGATTGTTGAATCAGGACAGCTTGCGATTGTGAACATGGTTCGGCCGCAGTTGATGGTATCTGTTGGACAGAACTTGCAAGCGCCACAAGACATTCCGTTAAATCAACTGATAGAGGAAGTAAATGCTGGAGCAGGGAACTTCGTTCAGCAAGGTGCACTCGAATCCTCAAATGTAAACATCTCCACAGAGATGACGGAAATGATTCAAACACAGCGTTCTTATCAATTTAATGCGCGTTCTCTTACAATTGCTGACCAGATGATGGGGTTAGTAAACGGGCTTCGCTAAATGAGGTAGGTTTGTATGACGAATAAGATGCAAGAGTTGAATAAAAACGAAAAACCGAAAACACAGCGTTACCAAGAAAAAGAAACGTCTTCTAAAGAAGAGAAGAAACAGTGGTACCAACGCCGAACGAAAAGAAGCTTTCCGATTTGGCTTCGTCTTCTGCTCCTCGTCTGTGGAATCATCGTCTGCTTTGCTGTTGGTACGATGGTTGGCTATGGCGTGATTGGTGACGGCAAACCGATGAACGTGTTTGAAAAAGAAACATGGACACACATCATCGACCTTGTAGAAAAAGATGGGTAAAGATATAATAAAAAAACAATGGCAATGAATGTAGTCATTGTTTTCTTTTGATGTAAAATTAGTACCAGGTAACAATACCAAGTATAATAAAATAGATATAAACCATGAGTGAAAAAAGAAAGGTGATGTTTGTATATGCTAACAATCGAAGAAATTAAAGAAATCATTCCGCACCGTTATCCGTTCTTGCTGATCGACCGTATCTTAGAAGTAGAAGAAGGAGAACGCGCTGTCGGGATTAAGAACGTCACAGCAAACGAAGAATTCTTCAACGGCCACTTCCCAGAGTACCCGGTTATGCCAGGTGTATTAATCGTTGAAGCACTTGCTCAAGTAGGAGCAGTGGCAATGCTGAAGAAAGAAGAAAACCGCGGACGCCTTGCATTCTTCGCAGGCATCGATAACTGCCGCTTCAAGAAGCAAGTCGTACCTGGCGACCAGCTTCGTCTAGAAGTAGAGATGACACGTGTGCGTGGTTCGATCGGTAAAGGCAAAGGAATCGCGACTGTGGATGGCCAAGTAGCCTGCGAAGTCGAAATCACCTTCGCACTAGGCAAATAGGGGTCTGACCCCACACAATTATCATAAAAGCTTGAAATGGAGCATTTCCTTAGGGTATATGTCCTATTTCAAGCTTTTTTTATATGCTATTTTGATTTAGAGCTTTCAAAATATGGCTGCGCAGGAGAATAAATGATGAAGAAGAATTATGAATATATCTTGTTTGACTTAGACGGTACTCTTTCTGATCCTAAAATAGGCATAACAAAATCTGTTCAGTTTGCCCTGAGAAGTATGGGTATTATAGAAGAGAACCTTGATCACTTAGAATCTTTCATCGGACCACCACTTCAACAATCATTCTACGAATGCTATTCTTTTAATGAAACGCAGATCCAAACAGCCATCACATACTATCGTGAAAGATTCAAAAACGTAGGCATGTTCGAGAACACCCTTTACGAGCATATCCCCACACTTCTTCAAGAACTAAAAGACAATGGTCATGTTATAGTTATCGCAACTTCTAAACCTACCGTATTTGCTGAAGAAATCTTAAAATACTTTAACATACACCACCATTTTGACTTGATTGTTGGAAGCAATCTCGACGGAACACGTACGAGTAAAACAGAAATTATCCAGCACATACTTGACCATTACAAGGATCAACCAATGAAATCGTTCGTCATGATCGGTGACAGAAAGCATGATATTATTGGGGCACATAACACAGGTATTGATTCAATAGGTGTTACCTATGGGTATGGTTCGATGGAAGAACTTACTGCTATAAAACCTACTAAAATTGTTAAAACTGTTCCTGACTTAAGGGAATTCTTATTGAAAAACACCACTATTCAAATTCAGAGCTGAAAATAATAATAAATAGTGTGTTTGTGGAGAATACACTATTCCGAAATGTTCGCATTAGACCGTCGTGGTTAAATTATTACGAGGTAATTCCTTTTATATCCGCAGATAAGCTCCATAATTCCAGGTTTAAGCTCAGATAATTACGTGTATAAAATGATTTATCTGATTTTCGACAAAGACGTGACTAAAAAAGAACATCAAAAAACCTGGAGCACCCTCCAGGTTTCCAGTCTATTTCGCCCTCGCCACAATTCCGTTATGCACCTTAATGTACCCATGTCGCAAAATCTCTAGTCCGTTCTCATGCAAATAGAGTCCCATCTGCTCTAACGTCATCAGCTCGCGATACGTATGGTTCATCACATCCGCCATGATTTCGTAATACAGCTTGGAACGCATTTGCGCACGAGGAGTCGTCATCACGATATAGCCGCTCGGTTTTAAGAATTTTCGATGCCACTCAACGACTTCAGCTTTCATAGCGTCAGGAAAATGCTCTAACAACCCGACGCTGAGCACGATATCGAACTCTCTACCAAATGGCAGGTTGCGGATATCATCGACGACATACGAGATATCGAAGTCGTTTTTATAATAAACTTTATCTCCACCTGTTCGTGAATTTTTCCCCAAAAACGGATAAGACTCAGGAAATTCTGCGAACCGTGCATCCCGACAGAACGGATCGTAATCGACCATCACCACTTCACCGTCAGGATACATCGCAGATAGCTGCATCGCCTCATATCCTTCAGCAGCACCCAAAAATAGAATACGAGGCTTATCCACGTCCAGTCCCTCGAACAAAGCTCTCTTTCCGCGCGGATCCCAAATGCCGTCCTGAATACGGTGCACATAATTCCAGAGGTGAATCCTCACGTAATCAGCGAGTGCCGTCTTCACTTCGCTAGGCTTAAAGCTTGATAAACTTTTAAAAAAAGCGCTCTTTTTATCCCCGATCTCAGCGGGTACATCCTTAGAGAACCACTCGTGAAAGGACTGGTTGAACATCGTCCAAGATGTATGTACAGGAAGCATCTCACCGTGTGTTTTTTCCCACTCTGTTTTTTCTTTTGAAAAAGAAGTCACCTCATACGGTTTGCCAATATCTTTCCACGTCACAGTGGACCAATCGTTCACCGTATTTACTTTTACAAACTTTTCATATTCTTTCCTGTCTCTATACTGTCGCAAATCCGTTCGGTATGACGGTCTCATTTCCGTTTGACCTAACGTTTTCGGTTGCTGAACCGCTGTTTCAAGCATGATACACTCTCCTTAAAAAAGGATTTTTTATAGATATTCAAAGAAAGAATGTAAAATCCTCTAAAACCTAACATTTCGCTTCAACATGATAAAATAGAATAAAGAAAACTGGGAGGGAAATGGATATGAAGATTATTTTTATCGGTGACAGCATCACAGCTTCAAATAAAAACACAGATCCAGATCGACTGGGAGACGGGTACGTTCGCATGATTAAAGAAGTCTTGCCAAAGGAAGTAACAGTGATCAATAAAGGTGTGAACGGACATCGCGTAACAGACCTTGCGTTTCGTTGGCAGCGAGATGTAATCGCCTTGGAGCCTGATTTGCTATCTATTTCCATCGGAATCAACGATGTGTGGAGACAGCTCGATAGCCCTCAATTACAGCAGATCGATGTTTCGCAGTTTGAAGAAGTGTACCGCGATTTGTTATCTCAACTTTCAACAAAAACAAAACTTGTCCTAATGGAACCTACGATTATAAAAGAAAACACAGAATCTCAAGGAAATCAGCTGTTGATTCCGTATGTGGAAGTGGTCCGAAAGTTAGCGAAAGAATTTAAAGCCGTGCTCGTACCTACACATGATATTTTTATTAATCACCTAAACAAAAAGCCAGATGTGTCCTTAACGACAGACGGCGTCCATATGAGAAGAAAAGGAAACGAACTTATGGCAAAAACTTGGCTGGAAGCTACAGAGTCACTCATCTCTCAATAAAACCGAACAGGAGTTACATAGATGACAAACACACGACTAACATTCTTTAACGAGATACATCGAGATACGTTAAACGCGTTCTATTTACCTCAGGAGCAAGAAAAATTCACGGCCATGCCGAATGAGGCTTTAAAAAAATGCGAAGAAGATCCAGGACGTCATCCTGTGGTTATTGAAGCTGGCGACAAAACAGTCGGTTTTTTCGTTCTGCATAAGGGTGAGAACATTCGAGATTTTACCGCGAACCCGAACGCCATGGTGATTCGTGCACTATCCATCAATCACCCCCGACCAAGGAAAAGGGTATGCAAAAGCTGCGATGCTGCAGCTGCCACTGTTTGTTTCCAAACACTTCCCGGAAGTGAACGAACTGATCCTAGCCGTAAACTTTAATAATCATTCAGCAAAAAAGCTTTACGAAAAGGTAGGATTTGTAGATCGCGGCCAGATCAAACCTGGGCCTGTCGGGCCGCAATATGTGCTGCATTATGATGTTTGATTGTTAAGCTCATATAAAGCTGATTTTAGAATTGTAAAGTGTTGGTTATGACTTGGTAAATTGCGTCTTTTCGGGTTTTTTTCATGATATATTCTGAACAGGGACAAAGAAATCCCATACTCATGCAAAAATCATAATGAAAATCCGAAGGGAGCAATTGAACAATGAGCAAAACGTTTTTGGCTAAAATCGGAGCATCTCTTTTGGCAATATTTTTGATCACTGCATGTAGCAACGCGGAAGACACGAATACTGAAGAAGATACAAGCACAGAACAATCTGATACTCAGGATGAAGAAACTTCAACAGATGAGGAATCAACGGAAGAGTCAGCTGAATAAGATAAAAGAAGTGCCGGGCCTCTACCTTCCAGAGAGGACCCGGTTTTTCGTTGTTTGAAGCAATTTGACATGGGCCGAGCAGTTTTACTGGACTGCAAGGTGCATGCGTCTTATAAAATTTCACGGTATATGTTTTTTTTATTTATTACACGTTCGCTCAAACATAACCGCTTTTCGCTCCAAACATTTCTTGTTCAGCCCCAATTAACCATCGTTTCGCTCAGTGAATCCCTGGTTTCGCTCAAAATAAGCGTTTTTTGCTCCATAACCCTCAGATTTCACTCTAGACTTAAAAAATATGTAAACAGCTATCAACTTTAAATATCCAAACCCTCTACCGCCTTGGAAATCTCGAAAACATAAGAGTATTTACCTATTTATAAACAGTTTTATCAGCCGAATGACTTATTTTCCAATAAAAGAAAACGTGACATAATAAAGGAAATGAAAGCGTTATCTTAAACGTATTTGTGCAAACGCTTTCACTAGTTTGCACACCATTAAAAGGGGGAAATAAAGTGAGGGAAACGAAATCACGCAATACGGTTTCATGGCTATTACTTTTTACAATGATTTTGCAAACGTTTGCATCTGCATTGCTAATACAACCTGCTTCAACAAAAGCGCAAGAGCGCACCGTTACACTTGTTGGCGACCTTCAAAATGAACTTGGCGGCGCAGGAGACTGGAACCCTGCAGACGCAGGAACAAAGATGGAACTGCAGCCAAACGGAAAGTACAAGCTGTCAGGAAAACTTCCGGCTGGCAACTATGAGTACAAAATCGCAATCAATGGCTCGTGGGACGAAAACTATGGAGTCGACGGAAAACAAGGCGGCGACAACTATAAATTAACGATCGACGCTGAAAAGGAAGTGACGTTTGTGTACGATGACACGACGCACAAAGTTACAATTCCAGAACCACTTCCAGCGGAACAGACGCCACGTATTGTGGGTGACATTCAACCTGAACTAGGTGCTGGCGGCGAGTGGATGCCTGGCGAATCAACAGCCCTTTTAAAGGACGAAGACGGTGACAGCATCTACACGTACACCGCACAAGTGTCAAAAGGAAAGCATGCTTTTAAGATCGTGCTCGGTAACAACTGGGAGGCACCTGCTTACCCAGCGAATGATTTCAAACTAAACGTAATAAAAGACGCTGAAATCACGTTCTTTTACAACCACGACACAAAAGAAGTGTACACAAACTATGACGCGGGTCTTCCAGATGGCAGCGTGAACGCGAGCAAGCTTTTCCATGATACATGGAACGAAGCATTCCGTGCGCCGTTTGGAGCGGTAAAAGCTGGACAAGACGTAACATTGCGCCTTCAAACGAAAAAAGGCGACCTGACTGGTGCAAAACTTTACCTTCGCAACTATAACTCTGGCTCTACGATTGTAAAAGATATGGAGAATGCCGGCTGGACAACTGTGAACGGTGAAGAGATCGAGCTTTGGGAAGCAACTGTAACACCTGAGGAAAAAGGCGTTTACGGGTACAAATTTACCGCGCGCGATGGTGATGCGGTAAAAGAGTACGGTGAAGACACAGCGGAAGGCGGAAAAGGAGCGGCATCAGAAACGAACGCTGGACTTTTCCAAATGACGGTTTACGATCCGTCTTATAAAACGCCTGACTGGATGAAAGAATCTGTTGTTTATCAGATTTTCCCGGACCGTTTTTATAACGGAAACAAGAAAAACGATACAGCCAAAACAACAGCACGCGGAACAGAACCGATTGAGCATCAAGACTGGAGCGAGCTGCCGGACAATCCTCGTCAAGCAGAAACAGAAGGCTATGACGGAGACGAGATCTGGTCGAATGATTTCTTTGGCGGCGATATTGCTGGAATTCAAAAGAAATTAGACTATATCGAGTCACTTGGCGTAAACACGCTTTACTTAAACCCGGTGGCACATGCTGCATCCAACCACAAATACGATGCAACAGACTACAAAGCGATGGATCCGATGTTTGGATCACCGGAAGAATTTAAAGCTTTTACAAAAGAACTCAAAAAACGCAAAATGCACTTGATCCTAGATGGCGTGTTCAACCACGTTGGAGACGACTCGATTTATTTTGACCGATATGGAAAATATGACACAGTCGGTGCTTATGAATATTGGGCAAGCATCTACGATCTGATGAGCACAAAAGGCTTAACAGAAGCGGAAGCAAAAAAACAAACAGAAGCGAAGTTTACGAAAGAAGGACAGAAGTTCAGTCCATATGGCTTCCACAACTGGTTTAACATCGAGAACGAAAAAGTGAACGGCGTGTACAAATACCAAGCATGGTGGGGCTTTGACTCACTTCCTGAGATCAAATCGATTCCAGGTGAAGCTGTAGATTACGATTCCGAATTAAACAACAAACCATTCGCAGACTATATCATGTATGATGAAGATTCTGCGGCTAAATCGTGGCTTGACCGTGGTGCATCCGGTTGGCGTCTAGATGTTGCAAACGAAGTAGATACCGAGTTTTGGAGAGAGTTCCGTAAAGAGTTAAAAGAAGGCAAGAAAGAAGATCCGCTTATCTTGGGCGAAATCTGGGATGATGCGTCTGAATACTTCCTTGGTGATCTGTATGATTCGGTTATGAACTACCGATTCCGCGGTGCGATGATCGATTACTTGAAGAACGGTAACGCAGAAGGTGCCGAGAACCAGATGAACGCAGTGTTTGAAGATTACCCACAAGAAGCGTTTTATGCGCTGATGAACTTGATGGGATCTCATGATACACCTCGTGCAGCGTTTATCCTTGGAAACGGAACAGATTCCTATGAGCGTGCTGAGCTGGATCCGAAGTACGACCATGAGCTAGGTGTGAAACGACTGAAGCTTGCGGCGATCTTACAGATGGGTTATGCGGGCGCACCGACTCTTTATTATGGAGATGAAGCGGGCGTTACAGGCTCTAAAGATCCGGATGACCGAAGAACGTATCCATGGGGTTCTGAAGATAAGAACTTAGTGAAACACTATCAATCAATCGGTAAAGTACGTGCTGATTATCATGCTCTGTTCAGCTATGGTGAGTTGAACCATCTCTACGCTGAAAAAGATGTGCTTGCGTATACACGTACGGATAAAAAGAACGCGGCACTTGTGATAACAAACCGCGGCAACGAAGACAAAACCGTTGAACTAGATGTAAAGAAGTTGATCGTAAACAACGTGAAGCTGACAGATCAGCTGGATAAAAAGTACAAAACAACTGTAAATGACGGCAAACTGACAATAACGGTTCCGGCAATGACGGGACGCATGCTCGTGTCAGATAAAGGTCAGAATTTGAAGACACCTGAAGCAGTGAAGAATGTGAAAGCAACAGAAGGAAGCCATTCTGTAGCTCTTTCATGGAGTGGTGACGCAAAACGTTACGCAATCTACCAAACGACGATTTCTGGTGCTTTTTATGAAAAAGTAGCAGAAACGAAAGGCAACTCAATCAAGATTAATGACCTAGATAATGGTCGTAAATACTATTTTGCCGTTGTTGCAATTGATAAGAATAACAATGAATCTGTGAAAACAGAATCAAAAGCGGCAATACCGCACGTTGCGTTAAAAGACGGAAACTATGAAATTGCAGGAGTAACAGCATTAGAGAATGGTGTAATCGACCTTTCTAAATCACAAAACGTTTCAGCAGATATTTATATAAAAGGTGAAACAGATAGTGACATGGCAGAAGGTTTGCAAGCGGAACTTCAAGTGAAAGAACCGGGCAAAGACACTTGGATATCTCATAAAGCAACTTACACAGCTCAAAACGGAGAATTTAATACATTCAGCTCATCATTCCTGCCGTTTAATGAAGGAACGTACGAATACCGTTATCAATTCTCTACAGACCTCGGCCGTACATGGGTTACGAGTGAAACAAAATCTGCAACGTTTACAAAAGGTGACGACACAACAGCACCATCTGATTCTGTAACACTAGAGGAGCCAGCGCAAGAGTCAGGACAAGTGAATCTAAACTGGTCTGTAGAAGGAGCAAATGAGCCTTACCTATACACGATCGTTCGTGATGGAGAAGTCATCGACCAAGTCCTTGATACAAGTGCCACAACGTACAAAGATATGAACGTAACGAACGGAAAAGTCTACAGTTACGAAGTGCACATCTACGACAAAGCCGGTAACAGCGTGAAGTCGAACGCTGTTCAAGTTACACCAGATCTTGTCATGGTAAAAGTCACAATGAAAGTAAACGCACCAGCTTATACACCACAAGGCGTCGATGTTACGATGCCGGGCAGCAAGAACGGCTGGAACACAGGAGCATGGAAGATGACGCGCGGCGGTGCGGTAACAAACGATTACGAGTACACGTTTGAAGCGCAAGAAGGCGAAGTTATTACCTACAAATACGCAAAGAACAGCTCTTGGGATCAAGAAGGTCTTGCTGACCATACACCGAGTAATCCGAACGATGATGATGTAAGTTATTACGGATATGGTGCAACAGGAACAGACTTGAGTTTTGTTGTAACGAACCAAGGCGGCAATGCGATGGTCGTTCAAGACAAGATCTTACGATGGATCGATATGCCGGTCGTTATAACCTCTCATACGGATGGCCAGACTGTAACTTCTGACACGATCACCCTAAAAGGAAATGCCATCAAAGAAGGTGTGATGACGATTAACGGTCAGCCGGTTACGATTAACGATGACATGTCGTTCTCGCACACGGTGAACTTGAATGCAGGAGAGAACAAACTAAACATTCATATCGAACCGTCAGAAGAGAACAAAACAACTATTTTCAAAAATGACGGCGGCGCGATCGGAAAGAACACAAAAGATATCGTAATGACGATTAATAAGAATTAGTTTGAAAGGATGTCGCTTCTCTTGTGGAGCGGCATCTTTCTTCATAAATAAAACGAGTAATCCCATAAGGAGTACTCGTTTTTAAAATATCTAATTCCGGTACTTCTCTAAAATATTTTCGGTCACACTCTCTACATCTATATTACTTCTCTTCGCCTCAGCATACCTCTCATAATCCTCAGCTGAAACTTCTAACAAGAAGCTCTTCGGAAAAATATAAGGTTTTCCTTTATCTTGTTCGTCAAGATTGTTTAACACTTCCAACTCGTCTTGATTCTCTTTGTTCCGTTCAGGATCATAGACAAACATCTTCCCATACTCTTCTTCTACACTTTTGTTCACATTGATAAAATACTTCATCCACAAAACACTCCTGTTTTTTTTGATTATGTAACTGTTATTCCCTAGACAAGTTGTCATCAGACATATAAAGACACAAAAAGGGAAGATAACCTATAAAAATTGTACAAGCATGACTCGTCATATTTCGAACTTTGTCCCGATAAGATGTAGAGAGAGCCTGACAAGTGCAGGCTTATCAAGCGGAAAGGGAGTTGGAAGTAATGAAAACTGCGGGTTCTTGGTCTCATTCGTTAAAATTTCTTTTGTTCAGTGCAGTTGGTATTTTCATGTTCTTCATTCCGATTACAGTGAAAGGAAAGTCGTCGATCCCACTCGATCACCTTGTAACGTGGGTAAGGGATACGGCGGGTGAAGCAGTGCCGCTTTATGCATTGATTGTCATATTGCTCGGTGCTGTTTATCCGTTCTACACGAAAACGTGGAACAAAGACCGAGTCACAACTACATTCTCTTTATTAAAAGTTGTAGGACTCGTTGCAGCTGGCCTGCTTTACTTTGAATGGGGGCCGAGCTGGTTGAGTGATCCGAACATGGGTCCGTTCTTATTTGAGAAACTGGTGATTCCTGTTGGATTGCTCGTTCCACTCGGAGCTGTCTTCCTAGCCTTTATTGTGGGATATGGTCTGATGGAGTTTATCGGTGTACTCGTGCAAAAAATCATGCGGCCGATCTGGAAAACGCCGGGCAGGTCAGCAGTCGATGCCGTCGCTTCATTTGTTGGAAGCTATTCAATCGGTCTACTCATCACGAACAGAGTGTTTAAAGAAGGAAAGTATACGGTAAAAGAAGCAGCGATCATTGCAACAGGTTTCTCTACTGTCTCTGCAACGTTCATGATCGTTGTGGCAAACACGCTCGGGTTGATGGAGATGTGGAACACCTACTTCTGGACGACGCTCGTTGTTACGTTCTTAGTAACGGCGATTACGGTTCGGATTCGTCCATTAAGCAGAATGGATGATACGTATGTTGGTGGGGAGGGACAGCCAGAGGAAGTCGTAAACGAGAAATACCTGCAAACTGCGTGGAGAAGCGCAATGGATTCTTCACAGAGCGCTCCGGCATTTTTGAACAATATCTGGTCTAACTTAAAAGACGGCTTCGTCATGGCGATGAGCATTCTGCCTTCCATCATGAGCGTAGGGCTGATCGGCTTGCTGCTCGCCGAATACACGCCGGTATTTGACTGGATAGGCTACGTGTTTTATCCAATCACATGGGCACTGCAGCTTCCAGATGCCATGCTAGCAGCAAAAGCAGCTTCAATCGGTGTCGCTGAAATGTTCCTCCCAGCCCTCTTAGTAGCAGAGGCGGCACTTGTCACAAAGTTTGTAATCGGTGTCGTATCCGTAGCATCCATCCTATTCTTTTCCGCAAGCATTCCATGTGTATTATCAACAGAGATTCCGATCAGTGTACCTCAGCTCGTATGGATCTGGTTTCAGCGCACGGTTTTGGCATTGATTTTGGCCACTCCAATCGCGTATTTGTTGCTGTAGAGATATAAAGACGCTGCCTGAATATTTGGCAGCGTCTTTTTTATTGTCTCTTCACATAAATGGGTCTTGTTTTAGCTCAAAGAATGTTCAAGCTTGATTTATATCTATGATTTTTATAAAAAATTCCAAATTAAACGTCGTTCATGATTAAATTTGAGCTAAATTATCATTTTTTATGGAAAATTAGATAGCTTTTTTAATGTGTGAAAGAGGGTTGAATGGTGTTAAAGCGAAACGGCAGATGTACTGAGCGAAACTATGGTCAGTTGGAGCGAAATAAAGGGTCTATGGGGCGAAACGGAGGGCGTTATGAGTGATAACCGGCTGAGTTTGAGCGAACGTGTAATAAATATAAGAACACGTACCGTAAAAACACAATACATGTTAACTACAGGCCGAAAACATAACCAGGCTGAACATACCGATGATTAAGTGACCTCTTTATGTTGTTGGTGCTGGGAAATCCACCTCCATACTACATGTATATAAGCAATAATAAAACACATTTAAGAATAATAACATTTACTAAAATTATCAAAATATATCTTTATTTTTCCATTAATTATTGTATGATAATGAAAGTAGTGATATGAAATGACAGGGGAGAAGACGTGTTGAAAAGGAAATTGAGCTCTTTGTTCTTAATGATGATTTTAGTAATTAGTAGTTTTCCTTTTACTAGTTTTGCAAACGAAGATTATCCAACGTATCAAAGTTTAACAGTTAGTCCTAAAGAAGCGGCAATAAATGAGCAGGTATGGTTTGATCTCTACGCACCAGATTCTGCCTATTTTATGTTAGAAGCACGCCTTACTTATCTTTCTCCACAGGGAGAGGAAAGAGTAATTGAGTTGTCTGGACCAGATCATTGGACAAGCCAGTTTACGGCAACGTCAATGGAAGAAGTGGGAACATGGGAGCTTCAAAGCATTTATCTATATGATGATAGCTATAACAGCAGTACATTTTCACGAGAACAAATTGATCAGCCCGAAAACTATGATTTTACTATATTGAACGAAGTGAAAAATCCCGATGTAACAGCACCAACAATAGATGCCATTACGTTTGATAAAGAAGAAGTAGAAGCGGGCGGCTTTACCAAAGTAACGGTAACCGCAAGTGATGAGTCGGGGATAGATTCAGAATCTATTAATCTAGCTCTTTTCAACACAACCGCTCGGGGATATGAGTATGTATTTAACTTTGTAAAATCAGGAGAAGGAACATACGAAGCAACATGGTGGGTTCCGCCATATAGTGATTCAGGCGAGTGGAGAGTAAGCTGGATCAATGCATCTGACAGGATAGGAAATCAATATTATTGGGATAACTTAAATGTTGAAGAGTATCCGGCATCATTCGGCACAATTCAAGTGACGAATAATAATCCAGACCACACAGCACCAACCGTATCTAGTATTCGATTTGATAAGGAAGTCGTTGATGCAGGTCAAGAGAACACCATTACCCTTCATGCTGAGGATGATCTGTCTGGTATCAATTATCTGTCGGTTGAATTAAGGAACTCTTTTAATCAAAGAATCTATGTTGATGGTATTTACCCTAACGAAGACGGTGCATTCGCTACATCGTTCACAGTACCGTCTTATATGAAAAGTTCAACATTTAAGGTATGGAGTGTATATACACAGGACAATGCCGGAAATGAGGATCATCAGTTTTATGAAGAAGATTACCCGGATGAATTTGACTCTTTTGCAATAAAAAATTCAAACGAAGATAATCAAGCACCAGCAATTCAAGAAATAACTTTTGAAAAAGATATGGTTAGGTCAGAAGAAACAAATGCGGTTAGAGTTGTAGCTAGTGATGATAACAGCGGAGTAGAAAATATTGAAATCTTTTTAGAAAGTCCAACTGGAAGAGGAAAAACAAGTTCAAACCTCTATGTAGATGAAGAAGGCAACTTTAGAGGAGACTTCTATATTCCTCCCTTTACGGAACCTGGTGAGTGGAGAGTTAGTCAAATTATTGCTAAAGACTTTACAGGCAATGTTTTAGATGCAAAATATTCACCTGAAAACTATCCAAATACATTCGGTAAATTTATGGTTGAATCCGACAATTTTGATACAACACCAGCAACTGTAAACAAAATAGTATTTGAGAAGCCTGAGGTAAAAGGTAACGAGGAAGCAAGATTGACGGTTTACGCAGAGGATACTCAAACTGTCCCCGCCTTTGTTGAGGTAGAACTTGTAAGTCCAAGTGGTCAGCAATCCATTAAAGGCAACACCGATTATTTAGATGAAAGTGGATTAATGCACATTGGAATTCCTGTTCCAGAGGATGCCGAACATGGTGAGTGGCTTGTAAAACGAGTATGGATCTTTGACTTGGCCGGAAACGAAGCTATATACACATACAATGCAGAAGATTACCCTGCTGAATTCGGGAAGTTGTTTATAAATAATGATACAGTTGCACCGGATGCACCTATAGTGAATGAAGTAAGCGATAAGCATACAGAGGTAAAAGGAACAGCAGAATCAATGTCAACCATCGCGATACTTGCGAACGGTGAGTTATTGTCAGAAGGGCGAGCGACAGAGGATGGGGCGTTTACAGTTGAAATCCCAGCTCAAAAAGCTGGTACTGTATTAGAAGTAACATCAACTGATTCAGTTGGCAACCAATCTGAAGTAACAACTATAACGGTAGTTGATAAAACAGCACCGGATGCACCATTTTTAACTTCAGTAGCAAAGGAAGCTGTGGCTGGAACAGCAGAACCTAATGCAACTATTTTTGTGAAAGATGCTGAAGGCAATGTGATTTCTTTTGCTGCAACAGATGAAAATGGAAACTTCATAGTGAAAATGGAGAAACAGAAGAATCTTGCTATCATTTTTGTAAGTGCAGCAGATTCTGCTAAAAACGAAAGTGAAGTAGTTAAGATTCTTATTAAAGAAGCCAGAAAATTTTAATTGGATTTCGTTTCTTTTTTCAAATAAAGTTATAATAACATCCTATTATGTGACATCTATTGTTATGAACGCAAGTTAACGATAAAATAGATGTACCAATAACAATTAAATAGTATTTTACCACTAGGGGTGCCTTTGTTAAGGCTGAGATTAAAGTGAACTTTAAGACCCTTGGAACCTGATTTGGTTAGAACCAGCGTAGGGAAGTGGTGTGTAGATCAGTTACTTCGCTATATTCTTAAAAACTGTGAAACCACCTCTTTGCTATATAAAGGAGGTGGTTTTTTATTGTGGAAAAACAGCTTCATGTAATTACCAATGGAAAGCAACGTGATGAAGAGTTGGTGAGGATTGCAAATCTCATTCATCCGTATGTAACAGCGCTTCACATACGGGAAAGAACAAAGTCAGCGAAAGAACTTAGCCATCTAATTCTTCTTCTGCAGGAAGATGGAGTTCCTGCTTCTAAAATTATCGTGAACGACAGGGTGGATGTAGCATTTTGCACAGGCGTAAAAGGTGTTCAGCTGACACATCACAGTTTAGATGTGGCACAAGTGCGAAGAGCTCTGCCAGAAATGAAGATTGGCTGCTCCGTTCATTCAGTTTCAGAAGCACAGTATGCTGAACAATACGGCGCTGATTTTATACTTTACGGTCATATTTTTAAAACAAAATCTAAACAACATGCAGAGCCAAGAGGTTTAGCGCAGCTTCAACATGTGGTAGATCAAACTACAATTCCGGTCATCGCGATCGGAGGCATCACACCAGAAAATGTTCGAGATGTAATGAAAACAGGTGCAGCCGGAATCGCTGTGATGTCAGGCATACTTGAAGCACCATCACCATTACGAGCTGTGAAGCTGTACAAACAACAACTGGAGGTGTGGGATGCACAAAACGTATGATGCCATCATTATTGGAGGCGGCGTGATCGGCTGTTCCATCGCCTACGAGCTCTCTAAACGTAACAAGCGTGTGCTCCTTCTTGAAAAAGAAACTATAGGAAGTAAAGCGTCGAGTGCTGCAGCGGGCATGCTTGGTGCAGAGATGGAGTTTGAGACCGATCATCCACTTTATTCCTTGGCAAAAGAAAGTCGGGATTCCTTTAAGTCTCTCGGTCAGGAGCTGTTTAACGTTTGTGGAATAGATATTGAGCTGATCCAGAATGGGATCTATGAACTAGCTTTTACAGAAGAAGAGGCAACAGATCTTAAATTACGAGCTGTCCAGCAAAATGATCAACACGTTTTATGGGTGACAGCACAAGAACTACTCGCAAGGGAACCTGCTCTTTCAACCCTTGTAAAAGGAGCTCTCTATTTTACAAAAGATGCTCAGGTGTCACCTGTTAAACTTACCCAAGCTTTTTATCAATCAGCAAGTATTCTCGGAGCTGAAGTTAGAGAGCATACCAGTGTGGTTCAGCTTCTCCAAACTGGCAACAAGGTGACTGGTGTCGTAACAACGAAGGAAACGTTTCATGCTGATTCTGTCATAGTAGCTTGTGGGGTGTGGAGCTCTGATCTAGAATCTTCACTAAAAATGATGCCGGTAAAAGGGGAATGTCTGTCTTTTAAAACACAGCGTCCACTACTCACAGGGACGGTAAAATACAAAAACTGTTACCTCGTTCCAAAGCGGGAAAACCGCATTTTTGTTGGCGCAACAAGTACACCGCACGTCTTTGATGAAGATGTTACATTTTCAGGTCTCTTTGAATTGATGGAGAAAGCCAAACAAATCGTTCCTGAATTAAGTGGAGCTGTTTTTGAAAAAGCATGGGGAGGCATCAGACCCCAAACAGAATCAGGAATTCCGTATATCGGTCATTCTCCACACAAAGAGGGTCTCATTCTTGCTACAGGACATTACCGAAACGGCATTCTGCTTTCCGCCATAACGGGAAAAAGGATTGCTCACTATATAGAAAGTGAGGTACACAGTTCGTGAAACTTATGATAAATGGAGAAGAGGTCATGGTGCCTAATTCTTTGCGTTCGATTACAGATCTGCTGAAGCATCTAAACTTACATGACCAAGTTGTAATTGCCGAAGTGAACGAAGAGATCATCGATAATCAAAAACAAAGAGAAACTCAAATAAAAGAAAACGACAAGATCGAACTTGTTCGATTCGTTGGCGGAGGTTGATTGTATGTTAAACATTGGACACTATTCCTTTTCATCACGGTTACTTTTAGGTACTGGTAAATATCCGGACTTTAAAACACAAAAACAAGCGGTAGATGCTTCTGGTTCTGAGATTTTAACGTTTGCTGTTCGGAGAATGAACATCTTTGAAGCGAGCCAGCCAAACTTTTTAGAGATGCTTGATCTGAAAAAATACACATTGTTACCGAACACAGCCGGTGCGAAAACGGCGGCAGAAGCAGTACGCATCGCAAAACTGGCGAAAGCATCGGGATTATGTGATATGGTAAAAGTAGAAGTCATCGGATGCGACAAAACGCTGCTGCCGGATCCAGTGGAAACGTTAAAAGCAACAGAAGAACTATTAAAAGAAGGGTTCATCGTGCTTCCTTATACGTCAGATGATGTGGTCCTTGCTAGACGATTAGAAGAACTCGGTTCACATGCCATCATGCCTGCCGCTTCTCCAATCGGTTCCGGGCAAGGAATCATCAACCGGCTTTATTTAAAATTCATTATACAGCAGACGCACGTCCCTGTGATTGTAGATGCAGGTATCGGCAGTGCGAGTGACGCGATGATCGCGATGGAACTCGGAGCGGACGGTGTGCTGTTAAACACAGCCGTAGCGGGTGCGAAGGATCCTGTGAAGATGGCCCTTGCGATGAAAATGGCTATAGAAGCTGGAAAGCTAGGGTATGAAGCGGGAAGAATTCCAAGAAAAGAAACGGCAACAGCGAGCAGTCCTTTAGAAGGGTTGAGTGTGAAGTGAATGGACGGTATTCAAGACAGGAATTATTTAGCTCGATCGGTATAGATGGGCAAGCAAAAATACGGACTAAAAGCGTGCTCATCGTTGGTGCAGGCGCGCTTGGTGCGGGAAGTGCTGAAGCTCTTACACGTGCAGGCGTGAAACGGATCGTTCTCGTTGATCGCGATTATGTGGATTGGACGAACCTTCAGCGTCAGCAGCTTTATTCTGAAGAAGATGCGAAGAGACAGCTGCCAAAAGTAGTCGCTGCAAAAAATAGATTGAACCAGATTAATTCTGAAGTAGAAATTCAAGCACATGTGATAGATATGGGGATAGAGGAAGCAGAAGAACTAATCTCTGGTATCGATCTGATCATGGATGCGACTGATAATTTTGAGACGCGTTTGTTGATCAACGATTTGGCTCAGAAATATGAGATTCCATGGATTTACGGGGCGTGTGTTGGAAGCTATGGCATCTCTTACACGATCTTACCTGGAGAAGGACCGTGTTTGAACTGTTTGCTTGATAAGATTCCCGCTAACGGTCAAACATGTGATACAGCAGGAATTATCTCTCCAGCTGTTCAGATGGTCACTGCTTATCAAACAGCTGAGGCGTTAAAGATTTTAGTGGAGGATTATGCATCTATCCGGAAGAAAATTGTAACATTTGATACGTGGACTAATCAGCACGTTCAATTAGGGATGGGAAAAGCGAAGAAGGCAGATTGTCCATCTTGCGGGGCTAACCCAACATATCCTTATTTAAAAAAAGGCACTGGGTTAAAAACAGCTGTTCTTTGCGGTCGGGATACCGTTCAGATTCGTCCCGCTCACACGATTGAAATTGATTTGGGAGAAATGGAGAAGAGATTACTGCCTCATGGTGAAGTTCGCTGTAATCCTTATTTACTGGAGCTTCAAAGTGGCAGTTACCGCCTCGTTCTTTTTAAAGATGGACGTGCACTTGTTCATGGAACGAAGAATACAGCGGAAGCGAAATCCCTGTATCATAGATATATTGGGTAAAGATTTTGTATAATCATTAATAGGAGGTGATTTGATTTATGGAGTTTTTTGATCTGATCTATCAAACGGACGCATTAGTTTTATCCATTAGTATCGCACTAACGTTCATTATTGCTAAGCAGCTTTCGGTCGTTCATCAATCTCTTGTTCATAGATCAAATCACCATGTGAAACAGGACAGGCTAAGTTCCGAGAAGAGGATGACCGATTCTCACCTCGTTCAAAACTATTGCTTTATTCGAGACAAGATCGCACGGACAATGTTTAGAAAAGAAACACCAGATGATAAAGAAGGGCACGTTTACTCCTTGTTTGCTTAGATTTTTTAAAAACAAGGAGGAACAAAGATTGAAGAAATATGTATCCATTCTTTCATTACTTGCTATTTTTCTATTATCCGGCTGCAATAACGCACCGATTACAGCAGAAAGTCCGGGTGTGTGGAACCATTTTTTCATCTACCCGTTTTCAAAGCTCATCCAATATGTGGCGTATCTGTTTAACGATAGCTATGGCATCGCGATCATCATCTTAACCGTGGTAATACGGTTCCTGATCATGCCGTTAACATTGAAACAAACGAAAAATCAGGAAAAGATGAAGAAGATTCAGCCGGAGATCCAACAGCTACGTGAAAAGCACACAGGAAAAGATCGAGAGTCTCAACTGGAATTACAAAATGAATTAATGGCTGTTTATAAAAAACATGAAGTCAATCCGTTATCAATGGGGTGTTTGCCCCTTTTGATCCAGATGCCGATTCTGTTTGCGTTTTATTATGCAATCATTAAAACGAAAGAGATTGCTCTGCACAACTTTCTTTGGTTTAACCTTGGAACAGCAGATCCTCTGCATCTGCTACCGGTGTTAGCGGCGTTAACCACCTTCATCCAATATAAAATGAGTACAACTGAGCTTGCTGCATCTAATCCGCAAATAAAAATGATGGGTTACGTGATGCCGATCATCATCTTGTTTTCTGCATGGAAGCTGGCTGCTGTTCTGCCTCTTTATTGGATGGTAGGGAATGTGTTTTTGACGATTCAAAATGTGGTTCTGCAGAAACGAAAGAAGAAGGCAGCATCTGCTAGTTAGTAATAAGAAAACGACCAGATTTTTAATCTCTGGTCGTTTTTTATGTTCATTAGCTCATTCTAAGCCGCATGTTTTTTGCGCAATCTTTTGTTACGAATCTCCTCAACAGCACCAGAGCCTAAGAGAACACCAGTGATAATGAGCAGAAATCCGAAGATGTGCTGAAACAAGATCTGTTCACCTAAAAAGAGGTAGGCACCAACAAGAGCAAAAAATGGATTGAGGTTTATAAATATGGAAGCTTCTGACGCTCCGATTTTACCAATCGCCTCATTATAGAGCATATGGCCGACAGCTGTAGCAATACAAGCTGAAGCGAAATAGATCAGCCAAAGAGAAACGGTCGAATTCTCAACAACTCCTGCAAATCCTTGGGGCTCTTCGATCAATCCGATTACGATCAGGAACAGTGAACCGATCACCATCATATAGCCGGTCATGAGTCGTGGATCTAACGTGTGCGCCACACGCTTGATCAGGATAAAGCTTACAGCTTGCGTGAGTACGGATAATAGAATGTATCCATCACCGAACGAGATCCCTGCTACCTGACTGTTCCCTTCCAAAACGATGAACGCAACGCCTGAGAACCCAAGAATAAGTCCGACCGATTTTAAGAGCGTAAGAGGCGTTCCTAAAAACGAGATAGCGAGAATGGTCGTGAGAAGTGGCGACATTCCCATGATCAACCCGCCGTTTGTGGCTGTTGTTTCGGTTAAGCCGATTGAAAGGAAATAGTGATGCGCGACAACGTTAAAGATCGATGCCAGAAAGACATACCAAAACTCTTTTTTAGTCAGCCACCGAACTTTTTTTATTATAGAGAGAAGCAGAAATACGGTTAATCCCGCCGTTAGAACACGTATTCCAGTGATTGTAACAGGCAAAAAGTTCGTAACCAGAATTTTCGTCGCTGTTACGTTTAACCCCCACACCACCATCACCAGGAATAAAATCACATACGTCCGATACGCTTTCATTATGTCATCTTCTTTCTTCTGCTTTTTACTTCATAAAGTAAAGTATTTCAATGATTTTAATTTCCATTGTACAGCATTCAAAGTGGTTTTACAGGAAAAAAGCTTACAAATTTTAGATTGAGGCGAAATGACCATATCTACTTTAAAAGATAGTCTGCTATAGTGGGAGAAAATGATTTTTGAAGCTGCTGATTAGGGGGACTCTGGCAGGCGACGTTTTATGGCCAGGTTTGTCGAATGGCCTTTATTTTTGATTTTTGACTTAATTGGTCGCTGTTTAGACTTAATGCGTGGCTGATTAGACTTAATCTACTCTGAAAACGACCTTATTGAAGCTCAAAACGACTTAATCTCAAAAAAAGAGGTGATTCACATCATGCAAAAAGTTAACCCGTATGTACTTTTAGTGGTCGCAAACTTAATATGGGGCGGGAATTTTGTGATCGGACGTGCCATAGCGAGCAGTTTACCGCCTGTAACACTCTCTTTTATGCGATGGTGCACGGCATTTCTCATTTTTCTTCCGTTTGCCGTACCATTTTTACGAAAAGAATCTCAGATGCTAAAAAAACACTGGCAAGTCGTCCTCATCTTATCAATTACTGGAATCACGGGCTTTAATACGCTTCTGTATATCGCTCTTCACTATACGACGTCCATTAATGCATCCATCGTTAACACATCAACGCCGATTCTGCTTTTCCTATTGTCGTTTGTTTTTCTCAAAGAGAAGCTTAACGCAAAACAGATAGCAGGAGCCCTGCTTTCACTCATTGGACTGCTATTTATTATCTCAAAAGGCTCAATCGCGGTTTTACTACAGCTGTCCTTTAATAAAGGTGACTTAATTGTGATCGGAGCAGTTATCTGCTGGAGCATCTATTCGCTTCTTATTCGAAGATATGCGGGAATTCTTCCTACATACAGCACGTTTATTGTGACGGCGTTTCTTGGCATCCTCATCTTGCTACCATTTTCCATACACGAAATGCAAACGAAAGAAATTGTATGGTCACTTGGCACTATCGCAACCATTCTTTACACGGGAATCTTTGCATCGTTCGTTGCGTTCATGTCTTGGAATACGGCGGTTGAGCGGGTAGGTCCGAGTAAAGCTGGAGTCTTTTTGAACCTGATTCCTGTGTTTGCTGCGATCTTTGCCGTTCTTTTTATCAATGAATCGCTCGCATGGTATCAAGGAGCTGGAGGTGTGCTCGTTATACTAGGGGTTTTTATCTCAACATGGCTTACAAAAAGAGAAAAACATATACAATCACCAAATAAAAGCGTTAAAGTAATAAGTAAATAATTTACAAAATTTACGAAACTTTTCATTTGTTTTAGTCGTATTACAGTGTGAAAAGAGAGAGTTATGATAGGAGGAATTGGGGAGCGCATGACTACACATACGTTAGAACTTAAAAACTTAACGAAAAAGATCAAAGGCAAGACCATTGTGGATGATCTCTCGTTTTCGGTAAGAGAAGGTGAGATTTTCGGTCTGCTTGGTCCGAACGGCGCGGGTAAGACAACAACGATTCGAATGATCGTTGGGCTGATCTCTATTACGGACGGAGACGTTTTGATCAACGGTGATAACCTGCGAGGAAACTTTGAAAAAGCGATGGAACGCGTTGGTGCGATCGTTGAAAATCCGCAGCTGTATGATTATATGACAGGCTACAAAAACCTCATGCAATATGCGAGGATCATGCCGGATGTGACGAAGGAAAGAATTGACGAAGTGATTGAACTCGTTGATCTGAAGTACGCGATTCACGATAAGGTGAAAACATACTCGCTTGGTATGAGACAGCGACTGGGCGTAGCTCAGGCACTTTTACATAGACCGAACGTGTTAATCCTGGACGAACCGACAAACGGTCTAGATCCACAGGGAATCTATGACCTTCGTAACTATTTACGACTACTCGCGAACAACGGAACGTCTGTTGTCGTTTCTTCTCATATGCTCGCTGAGATGCAGATGATGTGTGATCGTGTAGCCATTATTCAACATGGAAAGCTTGTGCGAATTGACGAGATTTTAAACCAAGAAGACGAAGCAGATGTGAAGGTCCATTTTCAAATCGAAGGAGACGTTTCGCAGGCAAAACAAGTTCTTCTTAATTTGAACGAAGATCTGAACGTAACTGAGTCAGGTCAAGAACTGATCGTCCAAACAGCGGACGTCCGATTTATAGCTGAAATGAACAAACAACTTGTTCTCGCAGGCGTTCTCGTTGTGGGTATCCAACGCAAAACGAAGACGTTAGAAGAACGATTCTTAGAGATGACAAAGAAAGGGGGAGATCTGAATGAAGTGGCTGTCCCTGTTAACAAATGAGTGGATTAAAATCTTTACCCGTGTGCGCACATGGATCTTCCTAGCCATTCCAATCGTTATCATTATCGGTATCGCTGTTTATGACAAAGTAACAACAGATGTTGAAGTGAATGAAAATTGGAAGCAAGAACTGACGCAAACGGTGAAAGATGACCAAAAAGCGCTCGATGATGCAAAAAAGAATGGTGACAACGCCATATATATTGATTCGCTTGAATCAGCCATCAAACAAAATGAGTATGCCATCGCTAACGACATTTCACCAAATGAAACAACAGCATGGCAGTTTATGAAAGACATGGCGTTCATCTCGTCACTTATCGGGTTATTTGTGATCGTCGTAGCTAGTGACATTGTTTCTAATGAATTTGCTAAAGGAACGATTAAGATGCTTCTCATTCGTCCTTATAGCAGGTGGAAGATTCTTTTATCCAAATTCATTGCAACGCTAGGCTTTGCGTTTGTTATGTGGCTCGTTGTGATTGTAGCTACATGGCTTGTAGGTGGCCTTGCTTATGGATTCGGCGGAATGGACCAATCCTACTTAATCACAACAGATGATGGTCAAGTAAAAGAAAGACTGATTGTTGAATATGTATTTGCCAACATCGGTGTAGAATTTATTGAACTAACAGCGCTCGTAGCTATGTCGTTCATGATCTCAACGCTGTTCATGAGTAACTCAGTGGCGATTGGTGTTGCCATGTTCACACTCTTTGCAGGTAACACGATCGTGATGCTACTCGCAACAAAAGAATGGGTGATCTACACGTTGTTCGCTAACATGGATCTTAGTGTATTGATCGATGGACAGAACCAGATGGTCAAGGACTTAACGCTGCCGTTCTCCATTAGTGTGCTTGCGGTATACACCGCAATTATGCTGGCAATAACGTTTACAGTTTTCCAAAAGCGTGATGTGAAAGCTTAATAGAACGAGAAAGAGGCTGAATTTCGGATCAGCCTCTTTTCTTTACTTTTTTAGCAAAACAGGCTGTTTTTCCATAAAAACAAAGATAGTTTCTTCAAAGTCTAATTGATGGGTTTTAAACGCTTTGTAGCCTAGCTTTTCGTAAAAAGAGATATTCTTGACGCTCTTGCTGCCGGTGTATAATTCGTAACGATACCCAGCAAACAATTGCTCAATCTCCTGTACTAACTTTCTTCCGATTCCCCGGTTCTGAAAGTGGGGATGGACCATGAGTTTACCAATAAAACACGTTCCTTCGTTTTCATGAGCTTTGACGGAGCCAATAATTTTACCGTGGAATAGATACTTTAATACGTAGTGGGTTCGTATGCTTTCTTCCACATCTGCAACCGATTGTGTAAGAGGTTGAATATTATAGTTGCCGTATAATTCAGCTTCACTCACATAAGCCATTTTTTGTAGCGCAAGAATTTCAGCAGCATCAAAAACAGTAGCTTTTTTAATCATTTCCATAACATGACCCCTGACATGATTAATTTTAGATATAATATTCCGTATAGAGTTACTTTATCCTTCATGAAAATAGAAGTGCAGAAAAGACATACATCAGAAAGAGGACGGACATTGGAGACACAAACAAAACAAAAAGAAGATTTGAAAGGTCTAGGAGGATGGCTGTTATTAGTAGGAGCAGGCCTCATATTAGCTTTGCCGTTTAAGCTGAATGCTGTACAAGTGGGATTTGATGCGATCCAAGGTTATAAATTCAATTCGTTATTATTAAAGTACGTCGTATACGGAGAATTAATCTTTAATATTGGATTGATCGGATTAAATATCTTTCTTCTCTATCTATTTTTCACGAAGAAGAAAGCTTTTGTGAAGACGTGGGTATTTTTGCTGCAGATCACATTAGCCTTTGCGGTTCTCACAGATATTCTGCTTCTGTTTGTAGATGAAGTGAATACAGGAACGCCGTTTGTAAACTCAGCTTCTGCGTTATTGGCATTTTTCATCTGGTCAACGTATGCAAAGAAATCGTGGCGCGTTCACAATACATTTGTAAATTAAATGCTAAAAAAGGACAAGGGCATCTGCTCCTGTCCTTTCTATATATATCTCCTATCCAATGATTCTATCTCTACGCTTTTTGTGACTGAAATTGGTCTTCTTCTGTAGATCCTTTAAGAGCAGTAGTTGAAGCTGTTCCGCCTGAAACGAGCTGTGTCACTTCGTCAAAATAGCCTGTTCCTACTTCACGTTGGTGGCGAGTTGCTGTATAGCCATCGATCTCACTATCAAACTCTCTTTGCTGAAGCTCAGAATAAGCACCCATTCCTCTTGCTTTATAACCTTTTGCTAGTTCGAACATGCTATGGTTCAGTGCGTGGAAACCTGCCAACGTTACGAACTGAAACTTATAGCCCATCGCTGCAAGCTGCTGCTGGAACGTTTCAATCGTTGCGTCATCCAGCTTCTTTTTCCAGTTAAAAGAAGGAGAACAGTTGTAGGCTAATAGTTTACCAGGAAACTGCTCGTGGATCGCATCCGCAAAACGCTGCGCTTGC
This sequence comes from Fictibacillus nanhaiensis, assembly GCF_049537595.1. Lineage (GTDB taxonomy): Bacteria > Bacillota > Bacilli > Bacillales > Fictibacillaceae > Fictibacillus > Fictibacillus nanhaiensis_F. The sequence goes on along the minus strand of NZ_JBMULM010000004.1, from coordinate 76,252 downwards.
TCTAGGTTCGGTTCACTCGTTTCGCACCAGATCAAATCTGCATAAGGAGCATACGCAAGACCGCGTGCGATCGCTTGATCGAGCCCAGCATTCGTACGGTAAAAGCCTTCAGCTGTTCGCTCACCCGTAATAAACGCGCGGTCGACTGGATCGATGTCACTAGTGATCAAATCTGCAGCATCAGCATCTGTACGTGCGATCAAAATTGTTGGTGTTCCCATCACATCTGCTGCTAGACGAGCAGAGATTAAGTTGCGTACAGCAGTCATCGTCGGCAACAGTACTTTTCCACCTAGATGTCCGCACTTTTTCTCAGAAGATAACTGATCTTCAAAGTGAACAGCCGACGCTCCAGATTCAATCATGCCTTTCATCAGTTCGAACACGTTCAGTTGTCCGCCAAAACCAGCTTCTGCATCTGCAACGATCGGAAGGAAGTAATCGACTTCATTTCCGCCTTCCATGTGCTGAATCTGATCAGCGCGCTGAAGAGCAGAGTTGATGCGTTTTACCACGTGTGGCACTGAGTTTGCTGGATACAAACTTTGATCAGGATACATGTTTCCTGAAAGGTTGGCATCTGCTGCAACCTGCCAACCGCTTAAGTATACGGCTTTCAGACCTGCCTTTGCTTGCTGAACAGCCTGATTGCCCGTTAGTGCTCCTAAAGCGTTTACATATGTTTCGTTCTGAAGCAGATCCCAAAATTTTTCGGCACCCTTTTTAGCAAGTGTATGCTCAATATCGATAGATCCGCGTAAGCGAATAACCTCTTCTGCTGTATAAGGACGCTGAACTCCTGACCAGCGCTCTTCGTTTTGCCACATATCCTGTAATTTTTCCACACGTGATTGACTCATTAATCTCTCTCCTTAAGTTTTCATAGTATTTTTGAAGTGCTGCTTTCTTAAAGGTTGCTTTAAAAAACCTGCGTGATTTTTAATCGTCGTAGTTTTGTTTCTTCATTGCCAAGTTGATAGGAGCGTAAGGTGCGAGACTCCTGCGGGACAGGCGGGCAGGTGAGACACTTAAGAGTCAAACGTCCAATGTGGCTCACCGCCTGCCCCGCGGAAAGCGAGCGACCTGAAGCGGAAATCAACCACTCTCAAGGACAACAAAGCTTATAACTACAACACCTCATACCCTCGATTGGTCAAGAAATCTTGAAACTCATCATCGCGAATCAGCTCATCAAATAGCGCGACAGCTTCCATAAAACGACCAGAATTGAATGACTCCTCATTCATTCCTTGCTTCAACTTTTGAACTTCCTGCAACTTTAGTTCCTCTACCAGCTCGAACGTCACTTTGCGGCCGTCACGTAAAACGCCTTTCGGGTGTCTGATCCATTGCCATACTTGGGCTCGTGAGATTTCTGCTGTAGCTGCATCTTCCATGAGATGGTTGATTGGTGCAGCTCCTTTACCTCTTAGCCAAGAAGCGATGTATTGAATTCCGACACTAATGTTGACGCGCAAACCTTCTTCTGTGATTTCGCCTTCTGGTACAGCCACTAAATCATCAGCCGTTACGACTACATCTTCACGTTTTCGATCGATCTGATTAGGTGTTGGCATGATTCGGTCGAACACGTCCATAGCAACAGGCACGAGTCCCGGATGGGCAACCCATGTCCCGTCATGACCGTCAGAAGCTTCGCGCTCTTTATCAGCACGCACTTTTTCAAAAGCAGCAGCATTTGCAGCTTCATCGTTTTTGATTGGAATTTGTGCAGCCATTCCACCGATCGCAGGAGCGTTTCGTTTATGACAAGTCTTGATTGCCAAAAGAGAGTAAGATCTCATGAACGGAACAGTCATCGTAACGAGCGAACGGTCAGGAAGAATGACGTGTGGCTGATTACGGAACTTCTTAATATAGCTGAAAATATAATCCCATCTGCCACAATTAACGCCTGCGGAATGTTCACGAAGTTCGTATAAAATTTCGTCCATTTCAAATGCGGCAACGATCGTCTCGATTAGTACAGTTGCTTTAATCGTGCCTCTTGGAATCCCTAGCTGTTCTTGGGCGTAAATAAACACATCGTTCCAAAGGCGAGCTTCTTTATGACTTTCCATTTTAGGAAGATAGAAATAAGGACCAGACCCGTTTTCGATCAGTGTCTTTGCATTGTGGTAAAAATAAAGGCCAAAATCTACTAAGCTACCAGACATGAGTTCGTTGTCGACAACGATATGTTTTTCTTCAAGATGCCAGCCACGTGGACGTACGATGAGCGTGGCGATCTTTTCGTTCAATGTATACGTTTTTCCGTTTCCATTATCAAAAGAAATGGAGCGGTTAACGGCATCCTTTAAGTTGATCTGACCATCAATCGTATTCTCCCAAGTAGGAGAGTTGGAATCTTCAAGATCTGCCATGAACAGCTTCGCTCCTGAGTTAAGCGCGTTGATCACCATCTTGCGGTCAACAGGACCTGTAATCTCTACTCGTCGGTCTTGAAGATCTTGGGGAAGTGGTGAGATGGTCCAATCACTGTTACGGATATGTTCGGTTTCCGGTAAAAAGGTGGGCATAATCCCAGCATCTATTTCACTTTGCCTGGCTTTACGTTGTTTCAGAAGCTCCTTGCGGGTGTTGTTAAAGTGAAGGTGCAATGATTTTAAGAAAAGAAGGGCACCTGGTGTTAATATTTTTTCATACGCTGGGGTAATGTCGCCTAACACTTGTAGATTAGTAGTTTCAATTGTCACTTATTACACAGTCCTTTCTGAACATGTTATTAAACAGATGTGTTTATAAAATTATTGTTATATAACAGAAGAGGTAAAAAAATTTACCTCTCGTGTTTTCCCATGCAGCGCTCGCACTCATAAAGATATGATTCATGTTGTTCCTCGATTACACATCCACATTCCGAACACGTCTTTTTAGGGATATTACGGTGAAGCTCCAAGTAATTTTTCATTTTAAATTTCCTCCTGTTTTGTTTTTGATTTGATTATAATGCATTGTATTATAACAGATTATATTTTGCAACACCTGTTTTATAACATTTTCGCATTTTTTATAAAATTGAGTCATCTGTCCCCCCTGTTTATCCTTGATATGACTGGGTTTTTGGGAATGTGTTAAAAATTAAAAAACTGTTGTATTACAGAATTGTATTGGTGTGATTATTTGAATTTTTAGACAATAAACCATACAATGAATTCATTCTATAAAGGTACCTCAACTTACCAAAATGAAAGGTGAGAAGCATGAATCAAACGATACAGGATACACAACAGAAACTTCAGTACAATGCCCTTCATAACCCATACCATTCAGATCGGATGAGCGTTTTTTCGAAAAAAGGGATGGTTGCAACGAGTCAGCCGCTCGCCGCACAAGCGGGGCTTGATATGTTAAAAAAGGGTGGGAATGCAGTTGACGCAGCCATTGCTACCGCAGCTTGCCTAACGGTTGTTGAGCCCACATCGAACGGGATCGGTGGTGATGCGTTCGCCCTCGTCTGGATGAATGGTGAATTGCATGGCTTGAACTCGAGCGGTCCAGCACCGAGAAGCATCTCCATTGAAGAAGTAAAGAAAGCGGGACATGATAACATGCCGAAGTTCGGCTGGCTGCCTGTTACGGTGCCAGGTGCACCCGCTGCTTGGGCGGAACTATCCAACCGATTTGGCAAGCTGCCGTTTAAAGACGTGCTGCAACCTGCGATCTCATACGCCGAAGAAGGTTATCCTTTGACGCCCTTTCTCGGTAAGTATTGGCGCAAAGCGTATGAAACGTACAAGCGGGAATTAAAAGGTGAAGAGTTTGAGAGCTGGTTTCAAACCTTTGCTCCAGACGGGCGTGCTCCCGAAGTTGGAGAGATTTGGCGCTCACCTCATCATGCAAGCACATTACGAGATATCGCAGAAACGAAGTCAGAATCTTTTTATAGAGGAGCACTCGCACAAAAAATAAGCGAGGCGTCAGAAGCGCACGGCGGATTTCTCCGAAGTGAGGATCTCGCTACCTTTTATCCAGAGTGGGTAAAGCCGATCAACGTGAACTATAGAGGATACGATGTTTGGGAAATTCCACCGAACGGTCAAGGAATCGTTGCACTCATGGCACTTAACACGTTAAAAGGGTATGATTTTAACGAAAAAGAATCAGCCGAAACGTATCATAAACAGATCGAAGCCATCAAACTAGCATTTGTTGATGCGAAAAAATATGTAACAGACCCACTAAGGATGAATGTATTTGTTGAAGGATTGTTGTCAGAGAGCTATGCTGCAAAACGAAGAGACCTAATCGGTAGTGAAGCTCTTCAGCCAGAACCCGGAACACCGCCAAGTGGTGGAACGGTATATCTTGCAACGGCAGATGAAGAAGGCAATATGGTCTCATTCATTCAGAGCAACTACATGGGATTCGGTTCTGGCGTAGTCGTTCCTGAAACGGGAATCGGCCTGCAGAACAGAGGACATGATTTTTCACTAGATCCAGATCACGATAACGCACTCGCTCCTGGCAAAAAAACGTATCACACGATCATCCCTGGCTTCTTAACGAAGAACGGAAAAGCTGTAGGACCTTTCGGTGTGATGGGAGGCTACATGCAGCCTCAAGGTCACGTGCAAGTTGTGATGAACACGGTTGATTTTCATCTGAACCCGCAAGCCGCACTAGATGCGCCACGCTGGCAGTGGATGGAGGATAGGAAAGTTCTAGTCGAACGCTCACTTCCGTCGCATATTGTTGATGACCTAGCGAGAAGAGGTCATGACGTTCAAGTGGCCGCAGATTCAGGAAACTTTGGACGAGGGCAGATTATTTGGAGAGACCCAGAGACTGGAGTTTTAGCAGGTGGAACGGAAGGAAGAACAGATGGATCCATCGCTGTATGGTAACAAACAAAACTCAACTAAGAATAAAGGACTGATCACATGACGTATCTCAACTTGTTTCTTGCCTTCTTTCGGTCGGGCATGCTGGGGTATGGGGGAGGTCCTTCTTCCATCCCTTTGGTTCATAAAGAAGTAGTTGGAAAATACAAATGGATGAACGACGAAGAATTTGGAGATGTGTTGGCACTAGGAAACACACTACCCGGACCTATCGCGACAAAAATGGCAGGTTATATCGGATACCGAGTGGCAGGCATTATAGGTCTCTTCATTGCGCTGTTAGCAACAATACTGCCGACCATTATCCTCATGATTCTGCTCTTAACCTCACTCCGAGAATTTAAAGAACAACCATGGGTACAAGGCATGACAAAAGGCGTCATTCCCGTTGTAGCTGTGATGCTCGCTGTCCTCACGTGGCAGTTTTTTGATAGCTCCAAAAAAGGATTAGGTTTAAAACTCAGCCTTCTTCACATTTTTGCGGGCGTTATCCTTCTTCAATTTCTCGGTGTTCACCCTGGAATCATCATTGGTGTATTATTGGCATACGCTCTTTTTGGACCATTGAAGGGAAACGATAAACAGAAAGTAAGCGTGCGGGAAGGAGAGAAGACAGGATGACGTTTTGGCATATCTTTCTCGCCTTTTTTATACCCGGAATCCTAGGATACGGTGGTGGACCGGCTTCCATTCCTTTGATTGAAAACGAAGTGGTCGATCGCTATGAATGGCTAACTGTTAATGAATTTACTGAAGTGTTGGCGCTTGGAAATGCACTTCCTGGTCCGATCGCGACAAAGATGGCAGGCTACATCGGATTTCAAGAAGGAGGCTGGCTCGGAGCGTTTGTTGGTGTGTTCGCAACCGTTGCACCTTCTCTTTTGTTGATGGTCGCGTTTCTAGGACTTGTTTATAAATTTAAAGACTCACCAAGAGTAAAGAACATGAGCACCTATGTAAAGCCAACGATCGCTGTGCTTCTTGGCATTATGGCGTATCAGTTTTTTGCCGAATCATATATAAGCGTTGGTTGGATTCACACGCTGTTTCTAGCTGCTGTCAGTTTTTTATTGATGGAAAAGTTGAAAGTGTCCCCGGTGTTCGTGATTATTGGATCACTCGGATATGGAGCGGTGTTTTTGGCTTAGGGAGAAGCGGAACTTCACTGAGGTTTCGCTTTTTTGTGTGTGACAGAGTTGTCGATTATGGTGGAAAATCGGATGAATGTTGGATTCCCTCCTAATTATTGAACCAAAAGAGTCTTCCCAAATTCGTACAACCATATGGTAAGATAATAAAAAAAGATAAGCATGTTGGACAAGACAAATGAATACTTTTTAAAGGGAAACGGAGGACTTAACATGAGACCGATATGGCTTGGAATTGCGGCAGCCTTTTTCTTTGGCGTCACGTTCATATTGAATCGATCTATGGACTTATCAGGCGGAAGCTGGCATTGGAGTGCAGCCCTTCGCTTTTTTTACATGGTTCCGTTATTGTGGATTATCGTTTGGATGCGGGGCAACGTGCGTCCTGTGTTCCAAGAACTTAGAGCACGATTTGGTACTTGGTTTCTATGGAGTTCAGTAGGATTCGTGCTCTTTTATGCTCCGATTACATACGCTGCAGGTTTTGGAGAGGCGTGGTTAGTCGCCGCGACTTGGCAGATTACAATCGTTGCGGGTTCGCTTCTCGTGCCCTTTTTTTACGAAGGAGACAGAGGCAAAGGAGCAACACGCCAAAAGATTCCTTTTAAAGGGTTAGGATTTTCGCTGATCATATTAGGAGGTGTCGCACTCGTCCAAGTTCAGGAAGCGAGTGGGGTGAACGGCTCCGCTTGGTTGAACGTTGTGTTGCCAGTTCTGATCGCGGCAATTGCTTATCCACTCGGCAATCGAAAAATGATGGTTGTTACAAACAAAAGGCTCGATGCTTTTCAGCGAGCATTCGGCATGACGATCGCTTCACTTCCTTGGTGGGTTGTCCTCGCCGGAATTGGATGGGTGGAGAGCGGACCACCAACGAACGATCAGTTGTGGCAGACGTTTTTAGTAGCCATTTCATCAGGGGTTATTGCAACGGTTCTCTTTTTCCAAGCGACGGATCTTTGTGCGAACAATCCTGTGAAACTGGCTGGTGTAGAAGCGACGCAATCGGCTGAAATCATTTTTGTATTAGCAGGCGAGATGTGGTTGTTATCGATCGCAAGCCCAACGTTCCTTTCTATGATGGGCGTTCTCATCATCATGCTAGGCATGTTTTTACACAGTTATTACGGAAAAACAGAAGTGGTTCAAAAAAAATCTATGAAACTTGCAAAATGATGAATAAAAATATGTGAGCTGGGAATAGTAGTACTACCCCCCCTTTTTAAATAGTAATTTGAAACAGCCGTTGCCCGTAGCAGCGGTTGTTTTTTTGTCCGGAAAAATCCGTTAAACTGAATACAGAGAATGTCGGGTGTCAACTTCTTCCCCTTGTTATTCTTTACTTGAAAGGAGGCGTTGTCGATGGATTCGCTTAAGAGTATGAACGACGCATTGCAGTATATGGAGGAGCATCTTCAGTATGAGATTGACTTTGCAGAAGTAGCGAGACGTGCGTATTGTTCAGAGTATCATTTTAAAAGAATGTTTTCCTTTTTGGCAGGAATTCCACTTTCAGAATACGTTCGTCGCAGACGGCTGACTCTTGCTGCTTTTGAGTTGCAGAACAGCGACGTAAAAGTGATTGATGTGGCTGTGAAATATGGCTATTCTTCACCTGACTCTTTTACAAAAGCATTTCAACAGCTGCATGGTATCACACCTTCAGAAGCTCGTAAAAACGGTCATTCACTCAAAGCCTTTCCGCGCATGTCCTTTCAATTATCGGTAAAAGGAGGAAGTGAAATGAACTATCGTATCGTTGAGAAAGAGGCCTTTTCTATTGTGGGTCTTAAAAAACGAGTACCCCTCGTATTTGAAGGGGTAAATCCGGAAATCGTCGCGATGTGGCAGAGCCTTACACCAGAGATGATTAGTGAGCTGAAGCAGTTATCGAATATAGAGCCAAGTGGCTTAATCAGTGCGTCAACGAACTTTTTGGAGAGGACGATAGAGAACAGCGAGCTTGATCATTATATTGGGGCAGCAACAACAAGTGTTTGTGCTGAGAATCTGTCGGAACTGAAGGTGGCACCATCCACATGGGCAGTCTTTGAAGCGGTCGGTCCGTTTCCAGAAACGCTGCAGAACGTGTGGGGACGCATCTATTCAGAATGGTTTCCATCATCATCGTACGAACAAACAGAAGGACCCGAAATTCTTTGGAACGCAGATAAAGATACGACGTCACCTACATTTAGAAGTGAGATCTGGGTGCCGGTTAAGAAAAAATAAAGCAGTATGATAGGAAGCATCGGCTAAGTGGCTGATGCTTTTTTAAGGAGAGCAGCATCTGCGTAAATTAGCAGTGCTGCTCCCCTTACTTAGATATTCTTCACTTTTTCTCTTCGATAACGCCACAAAAACAATAGCGAACTAAGAACTAGAATGATAAAGAAAGAAATAGGTACGAGGTGAGGATTTAAATAAATCGTAGTCAGGTTCTCAATAAGATAGGTAGTACCTGTTCCAAATACCAAGAAGGCTAGCGGGACATGCAGACCTACACTCGTCATATAATTGGGAGCGATGCTCGATATCCAAGCTCCGACCAATACCAACGCGATTCCTAACAGATAGACACAAATAACAGTAAGAACAATATATTGAATAAAGGTTAAATCATACCAGGAAACAAAGATGTTAAATATAGAGTTTATCGGCAGTGGAAAGAACATGCTCGTGTCATTGCCTCTATACATGAAAAAGAAAAAAGCGAGCTGAACGGTAATAATGATCATGGATGCAGTTAAGCCAGTAAGAAGCTTATGTGAAAAAAGGCTGCGTCCTGTTTTTGATGTATACTGCAGAAGCTCTACGTGATTTCGCTTGTCCCGAATGTATAGTGGCATCAGGATAATCATGATGTTTAAGAAGATGAGAATGGCTACATATTTAATTAAAACATTGTAGTTTTCAAATACCATAAACGTAAATATCGCCTTTGTTGATCCATTTTCAACCAATGCATCCATACGTGCATTTTGTTTTGGAGTTAGTTCATGCTCATTATAACGTTCAGGGTGCTCATATCTGTCAATGATCCCATCGCGTGCTTGAATCTCCCAAAAAACATCAACATAGTCTTCAAAAATGATTTTGCTGTGCAGCGCAGCTAGTTTTTCGTTTTTTAGATCCATGTTGCTAAATTTTTCATATGTATCAATACCTGCAGCGACCATTTTTTCATGTGACTTCAGATATGCTGTCGCTTCTGCTATTCTTTGTTCCTTAATTTTTTTGAAATCTTTAAATTCCTCAGTATCCATAGATTCGCCATAATCAACTAGCATTTTTTGTGTAGCTCGGAAATCATCTAAAAGTGGTCTGCCGTTGGGAAAGTGCTTAAATTCAAACATAATAAACTGTTGATACACGATGAAGCTGACTAAAAGCAGCAGGCAGATGATTTTTACGGTAAACAGCTTTCTTATCTCATTCACTACGATTCTCATAAGTTCGCGTCCTATCTATATATTTTCTCTGGCAAAACGTTTGATGAACAGCCACGCTGTGAGCAGTAAAGCAAGTAACCATCCTGTTACCGTAATGATTTCATAATACTTGAACGTCGTAAAAACTCCGCTTTCCATCCACCATTTCTTCACGCTCATCACGAGAATAAAAGGAGAGAAGTGCGTGTATAGAAGCATCGTGCTGTCCTTAGGAATGAGGCTCGGAATATAAAGACCTGCTAAAAAGACAACACCAAAAAGAGTGAAAACGATGTAACTGTTGCGTATCATCATGGAGAGACAAAACGTAATCAGCACAAATAGTATTTGGCAGATTACAACTAAACTACATGACATTAATAGATATTGGATAAACGTGACGTTCCACCAGCTAATAAGAGGTATATTATTTAATTCGATTAAGAACCCTGTACTAATCGGTACGTTCCAAAGACCAGAATAGTCAAACACTATAAAATAAACGGACAGTGTCATAGCGAGAAGAGTGACCGTTAAAAGTGTTGATGTGAAGATCGACACAAGAAGTTTATCCCACATTAATCTTCTGCCGCGTTTTGTTGCATAAGCGACTAAGTATGTTTTATGTTCAAATTCATAGTTCACGATAAAAGCAGTAAACAAAACGATCAAGATCATCGCTTGAAAAAGCATAAACCCAAATAACGTTTTAAAAAGAAAAGAATGTGTACCAAACATCTTTCCATGAAAGAATAGGTGAAGATGTTCTCTGTTTTGGATAAGCTCTTCTACACGTGGTTTTAAAGCTTTGTATTGAGCACGAACTTTTTCAGCTGCAGCACCTCCCAAGCCGAAAAGGCGGATGCCTTCTTCTGCATTTTCCATGACGTTTAAAGTGCTGTACTTCGTCTCAATCTCTTTTATGGAGTTCACATACGTTTCTTTTATTGCGAGTTTATTGATGTCTTGCAGTTCTTCTTTTGAGTAGATTTTTGATTCAATCAAACTATAGTAGAGCTCTGGTTTATAAAAGTCCACTGCGGTTTGATAGGTGTCTCCAGTTTTTCTCTGTGAGAGCTCATTCCAAGTATGCAAATCTTGTTCATAAGACGTCTGTAGCTTTTTACGTCCCTCTTCATCCATTAGCGTTCCAGTTTCTTTTACGATTGGCTGAAGTGATTTCATATCATTTCGAATGGATGATTGCTCATAAATGAGAAAGCAGTTAAACAAAAGAAAGAGTACGAACAATCCTAGAATAATAGGGGACGAAATAATTTTTTTAAATTCAAGCTGTTTAATCATCGGATAGTACTCCATCTTGATAGATATACAAAAAGACATCTTCTAAGTTCGGATGAACAGGTTTCCAATGCGGTTTAGCTGTATCTTCAGTTAAGAAACGCATGTGCATGTTTCCGTGTTCTTGTTTTTCAGACAAAGTAAGGTAAGTCGTCCGAAATTGTTCTGTTTGTTCATAACTCACTTCCGTCTCGTAAACGAGGCCATCAATTTTGCGGCAGATGTTAGAGACGGTATCTTTGAATAACACTTCTTGGTTTTTGATCATGATGATCTCGTTTGCAATTGACTCTACATCAGACACGATATGCGTTGATAAAATAACAATACGATCACGCGCCAGGTTCGTGAGCAGGTTACGAAAACGAACTCGTTCTTTAGGGTCTAAGCCAGCTGTTGGCTCATCTAGAATCAGAATCTTTGGGTCATTCAACATGGCCTGAGCGATTCCAACACGCTGAATCATCCCACCAGAAAACTTCTTCATCTTTTTATTTGCCACATGATCGAGTGCTACGGTTTTAAGCAGTTCTTCAACTCGAGCAATCGCTGTTTTTCGGTGGATTCCTTTTAACGCAGCAAGGTAAAGCAGATAAGATGTAGGCGAATAATTTTTGTAATAACCAAACTCCTGCGGAAGATAACCGATTATCTCGCGGTATCTTTCATCCATCTTAATAATATCTTCTCCTTCATAACGAATGTTTCCGCTTGTCGGAAACAAGAGGGTCGTGAGCATCTTAATCAGTGTTGTCTTGCCCGCTCCATTCGGTGCCAACAATCCATACACACCGTTATGAAACTCGAGGTTAATATTTTTTAGTGCATGAAACTGACCGAAATTCTTTGTAACGTCTTCAACGATTAACATTTATAAAACTCCTTCTGCACCTCGAAATGAGATTAGTTTTTTTAACGTTTTTACATAGAGCACGATGCTGATGATGAGTGTGATGCCATATACATAAGCCGGTACATGAGTTAGGAACATACTGTACATGTTCTGACTCAAGAACGCCGGGAGAACATTCACGATCAGCCAGGTTGTCATCATCACATACGTAGCGTACGATCCTTTTGCATGGCGTAAGACGTACAGGTAAAGAACCGAAAATATACTTAACGAGCTGCAAGATAACAGCAATGCATCTAGAATTTCTATCGATTGAAACAGGAACGATAGTACGATGATCAACGCAATATTTATAACCATCGTAAGCAGACTAAAAATTAACATGCGAAAAGCGGCTAGCTGGAAAACATGGTACTTACAGGTCATCTCTACTGAAAAGGTGTCTTTCATTAAAGCGCGCACTAAGAATAGAGAGGATAGGGCAAAGAAACAAATTGGAGACAGCGTAAAGATGAACGAATACAAATCTTGCGTGTCTATGGATGATTTTAGTGAAAATATGCCGTACAGCATTAAAGCTAGCGCTAAACAGATCGTGAACAGAATTTCAGTGGCATCTCGAAATAAATAGCGAAAGCCAAGCTGTTGATACATCTCAAGAAGATAAGCTAGAAACGATTTTGGTTTTGTTAAACCAACAGAAACGATGTATGATAATTGGTTTTGTCTTTCGGAATCTGTTGGATACTCGATGTTAAACTTTTGCTTCTCCATTTATTCAGCCTCCATTCGCTGCTTCAATTTTTTTATTGCAGCATAATACTTTGTTTTGATAGATGACTCCGGCATATCAAGAGAACTAGCGATTTCAATGAACGTTTGCTCGCCAAACAATTTAAGTCGCAGAATCTGCTGATCAATGATAGGGAACGTGTTTATAAGTCGTGCCGCCTTTTCGATGTCTTCTCTCCATTCCAATTGCAGCGTGAAATCTGAAGGTGTAGCCACATCAACACCTTCCATCGAGTCATTTGAACGATCATATGTATAGTTTTTAGATCTGAAATAATCTACAAGTTTGTAAGTTGCGATTCGGTATAGCCACGTTTTGAAAGATGCTTTTTTCTCGTCAAACTGTTGAATAGATTGAAGCATGCTAATAAAGATATCTTGTGTTAGATCGAGTGATAGTTCTTTGTTCAACGTTTGTTTATAAACATAGGCATAGATTGATTGATAGTAATGAGAGATTAGCTCATTCGCTGCATGTTGATCGCCTCTTTTTTGAACAGAGCTGATCCATCTTTTTTGCTTCATCATGATTTTCTCTTCACTTCCAGACTAAAAAGGTTGTCTTGCTCATATATTCGTAAAGGAAAGATAAATAGTTTTACTTTTTATAAAAATATTTCCATTTTCATTATAGAATCATTTATGAGGTTAAAGGAGAATTATATAGTAATAGCAAATAATAGAAGATTGAAAGAAGGATAGCTTTGTTAACATAGCCATTTTTTAATAGAAAGCTAGGTGAAGATATGTTTAATTTTGATTTAGATTACTTGGTGTACTTTGCAGTGGTCGTATTATTGTTCTTTGTCGGAGTGGCGCTTGCAGCTGTGAAGTCAAAAACAGCTTATGATGAGGAGGGGGAAGAGAAAATGTTCAGACATTTGTATATATATTTGGTGTTGTTTACGACGCTTTTGCTAACGATTGGAGGAAGTATTAGCGTATTTATGAGCGTGGCCGATATTGTGAGTCCAAACACGTATCAAGCTAGTTTTGCAGAATACAAGCTCGGTTTAGCGGAAACAGTATTTGATGAAAACGGAAATCCGGTGCCTAGTAAGAAGACGGATGAAGAGATGCGGAAAGACTACGAGATGATGATTGAAAACGAAAAGTTGCAGGAGAAAAGGAATGCGATGAATAAAATTGTAAAAAGCTCGGGGTTTATACTCATTCCACTTCCGGTCTTTTTATATTTCAAGCGTCAGTTGCGTAAAAAAGAAGCTTAATAGCAGAAGAAAACGAGCGAAGTGTACCGCTCGTTTTTTTGTGCTTATTAAATTCTATTATTGCTCAACAATTTCCTTGAGCTTGCTCTGCCATTTGTCGTCGTCCAAAATGATCTGAAACGAGATGCGGCGGTTTTTTTGTAAGGCGTCAGAAGAGTTGCCTTCTGCAATCGGCTTATATTCGCTATATCCGGTTGCGGCCAAGTATTGCGCGTACTCCTTTTTAGCGAGTTTCGGATTTGCTTTTCCAAGATAATCAACGACCGCGACCGCGCGCTGAGTGGAGAGGGACCAGTTGTCGTACGGAACGGAATCAGTATGACCTTCGATCAGAATGATATACAGATACTGACTCATGTCTTTTTCCTCAATGATCGCGGCGAGAGCGTCAGCGAGCGGGTCGAGCACTTGCTTTCCTTTTGCTGATATATCGGCACTTCCGGTATCAAAAAGGATGTTTCCTTCTACAGAGATCGTGTTGTTAGGTCCACGGATGATCTTATCTTTTCCAACGTTTTCTTCAAGCTGTTTTTGAATCAAGTCAGAGATGTGTTTTTTTACCTCTGCCACCTGACCAAGTTCGCGTTTGATCTGTGCCTGGTCGTACGCGTTATAGATGCTCTGCACATAGGCAAGGATCGCGATAAAGACCATAACGAGCACCATCATCGCCATCATATCGGTAAAACTTGGCCAGAAGATTTCTTGCGTTTCTTGGCTGTCGTCGTTGTAGTAAGATTTACGCGCCTTCATACCGATCACCGTCTCCTAAAATTTTGCGGCGAGACTTCTGGCATGCGTTCATCTTCGACGTATTCAGTTGCGCGAGAACTGCGTGTTTCATAGATCACTTGGTTGGATGATTGGTTCATGGCAGCTTGGTAAATGCGCTGCATGAGGTGATACATGTCAGAGAGCGTACGATTGTTGTCGGTGATGCTTCGCGTTAAGCCGTGGTGCAGGTTTTCGAGCGTTCGTGCGAGCTCGCGCATATCATCATCGCGGCTGTTTTGATTTTGTGAGTTGTTTAGGGCAGAAGCGAGCTGACGACTCTGACTGTCCATGATATTGCGAACCTGATCTGTAAAATCTCGTTTGATATGTTCGACCGCAGCGTAAAATCCTTTTTCGAGCTGGCCAACGCTTGAAGCGAAGTCAGCAGCTGCCCGACCGTATTCACCTTGTTTTTCAGCATAGCGGTAATGCCATTCGTCTTGTTTTTGAGCGAGACGATTTTCGAGCGCATCATGCTGATTTTGGTAGTGCTGCAGCTGTTCTTGCATGCCGCGAAGCATTGATTGCGCATGTTCTTCAGACCGACGCTGTGCTTCTTGCAGCATTTTATCAGAGCGTTGGATGAGTTGTTCAAACTTTTGCTGACCTTGTGTGTGACGGTCGTTGCTCGTTTTGAGCTGTTGCTCGAAAGAAGAGATGTTTTTAGCAAGTGCGTTAATACTCGTATCGACTGTTTTTTGGATGGTTCCGAGTTCTTTTGTTGTCTCGTTGAACCTCTGGCCGAACTGATCAAGCTGTGTAGCGGATGCACCGAACTTCTCTGCGTGCTCGCGCTGTGCTTCAAAAATTCCGTTCACGTCTTCCATCGCTTTTTGAAGACCGGCTGTAAAATTAACCATCTGTGATGCGAACTCACCGAGCGTTTTATCGAATGATGATTCGACGCGCGAAGCTAGGCGATCGAGAAGGCGCTCAACCGAATCTTGTGGCTTGTCGTTGATCAGGTCGCTGTTGATGTTGTGATCCAGATATACTTCACAATCGGCTAAAAGTTTGTTCTGCATATAAGAAAGTGATGTTCCTTGCGAGAAAAAGCCTGATTGAATGGAATTGAGCAGCAGTGCGGCGCCAATCCCGGCAATACTCGTATAAAAGGCAACACTCATCCCTTCAAACGGTGCGGTGAGGGAGGAGATGATCGAATTCAGCGTAAGGTTAGAATCAGCAGGCTGCGTACCGAGCGTCATGAGCGTATCTTGCATCGATAAAAGAGAGAGCGTAAGTCCGACGAACGTTCCAAGTACGCCAAGAATAATCGTGAAGGACGGCAACTGGTTGAGCAGCTTTTGGATATTGCCGACGGGTACCCGCAAGACGCCTAGCAGCGGAATGCGTTCGTTGTATAGATGTTTTTCAATCAGTGCTTGCGTGTTGAGCTGCGGAACTCCTGCTAGATGAAACTGTTTGTAATCCGCTGTAACGCGTTGCAGCCAATGGGAATATGGCTGCTGCTCTTTATTGGTTTCAAGCTGCTGAAGTTCTTTGTTCCATTTGCGAAAGTGATAGGCGGTTTGTGTATGACCCACAATCCCCATAAACACGAGAAACCCAATGACCCCGACAACGATTATAGTAAGTTGATCCATCATGCCACCCCTTAGATGTCTTGTCTGACTGTCCTATATTGATAGATATGTCCTACTGTCGGGAAATATTTAAGGAAATGGGGTCTGACCCCAAACAAATACAAAAACCCCTGAAATGTCCATTTAAGATGGACATTTCAGGGGAGAACTTTTTGGGGTTAATTGTTTTCATAGTAGACAAATTAATTTCAAAGACAAGTGTACCCTTAATCCCTCTTGTAATTTTCCAAGCGGTCGTTGTAAAACGCAGCGTACGAAGTGCTCATGTATGGAGCGAGCCAAAAGAAACCGATGCCGAGTGATAAGATACAAAGAATTCCCCAGCCTAGAAAGCTTAGCTGTAAAACGAAAAACTTCCACTTATAACCGTCCATCAGCTTGCGGCTTTTCTTAATCGCTGCGTTGATGCCGATGTCTGGATGATCTTTTAAAACAAAGTATATTTGGGAATAACTGAACGCTTTTATGATTCCGGGAATGAGAAGAAGAAGAGACCACAAAATTAAGTACACCATCATCACGAGATAAGTGCCCAGTATTTTGATATACGCACTGATTTCAGAGAACGCTTGAAATAGGCTCGAAACGGTGATTTTTTCACCCGTACGAATCACTGATAAAAAAGTCCACAGGTATCCAATATATAATGGCAGTAAGACGAGTGTGATGATGAACGTGCTGAATGTCGGTCCGTTAAGTTCGTCGGCAGGTTGATTCAACCAAGCGCTCCAACCACCACTCAAATTCACTTCAATAATGAGTGGGATGAGGTAAAAGATGCTCGAGAACAACAACGTAAAAAATGCGGCAGTGCCCCATTGTCCTTTAAGCTGAAGACGAGCTTGCTGTTTAATTTCTTTATTTTTCATGATGAAGTATCACCTTTCTAAAGTTGTCCTATCCTTATACTACGGTTTAAAAGGCGGAAAGATGCGTTTTCATGAAAATTAATAGTAGACTAGTGGAAAGAGGATGTTAGAGGAGGTCTATAGAGTGAAAAGTAATGAAGAAATAACACCGGATGTGCTTCTTTTTGATGGAGTATGTAATCTTTGTAATGGAAGCGTGCAATTTATCCTGAAACATGAAGAAAGTGAGAAGTTAAAGTTCTCAGCCATCCAGTCAGAAGCCGGACAAAAATTGTTATCGCAGCACAATATAGATCCCGAACAAACAAACTCTGTTATTTTAGTTAGTGACGGAGTGGTGTATACAGAATCAGATGCCGTAGCAAAAGTTTCAGAGTTTCTGAAATTCCCATATAACCTGGGAAGGTATATGATAGTTGCACCACGGGGAATTCGCAATGCTATCTATAAAAAGGTAGCCAATAATCGTTATAAATGGTTCGGGCAAAAAGAGAGTTGTATGATTCCCACACCTGAACTTCGAAATAGATTTCTGCAATAGTTTTCACGACCAAATTTCATAAGACTGCAAATCACACAATAGGATAGAATAAATGCCTAAAAAGGGGAACTGCACGATGGGACAAAAAGTTCTGTTCTTTGGTGATGCTGGAATCGACGATACGATTGCACTAGCTTATGCTTTTTTTAGCGATGAAATAGATATTGTTGGAGTTGTAGCGGACTATGGCAACGTTTCGAGAGAACAAACGGTATCGAATGTAAAATTTATTGCTAAAACATTTAACTTTCCGGAAAATGTTAGGGTGATTGGCGGAGCAGAAGTTCCGATGACAGGGGAAAAACCCATTTTCTATCCAGACGTGCATGGTGTGTACGGACTAGGTCCGATAGATCCTGGTATATCTGAAGGATTCATTGAAAACTTTTTTGAAATCGTAAATTTGATCGAACAGTACCAAGATGAACTCATCATCGTGAATGCTGGCAGGCTGACCTCTTTGGCTACTATGTTTATTTTGTTTCAATCACTGATGAAAAAAGTAAAAGCTTACTATATCATGGGCGGAGCGTTCTGGGTGCCAGGAAATGTAACACCAGTGTCAGAAGCAAATTTTTATGGAGATCCGATCGCGGTCAGAATCGTGTTAACGTATGCCAAAAACGTGACGATCATCCCGTTGAATGTTACCGATCGGGCCGTTGTCACTCCTGAAATGGTGAATTATATCGATTACAAAGGTAAAATGCCCATTCTAAAACCGATGCTCGACTTTTATTACAACTTTTACAAAAGCAGAAACCCAGAAATACTCGGAAGTCCTGTTCACGATGCGATTACATTGATGGCGTGCATAAGAGAAGATATGTTCACATATAAGTCGCTTCCGGTACATATTGTGCTCCAAGACGGCAATACGGCAAGAGGACAGAGCATTGCCGATGTTCGGCCGTATGCGCAGTTTGCGGACGAAGAAAAAAGACATCGAATCGCGTTTGATTTTGATTATAGTTATTTTTTCAGAGATTTTATGAGCATCATGACGGGAGAAACGTTTTCGTAGCGTTTCAATATAGAAAATCGAACCGTTAGAGCACCTGTTTTATAGAAAGATGTTTTTAAAAAATTTCGTCATAATAAAAAACCGGACGTCCCACATAACAATTGGACACCGGTTTAAATTTTAATAGTAGTTTATGAGATTAAGCACAATTTTTAATTTGATCTAGTTTGTTTAGTTTTTCGTCTAGAATCTGGCTCAGTTGAACAAGAAGCGGATCTGCAAGACTATTAACCTTTTTACTTACCTCATACATGGTCGTGCGAATGGCGTCTATCTCTGTAGTTAAGACAAGAGCATTGCTTCGGCTCATGGTCCATTCCCCCTCTAATATAATAACCACTTCTGCACCATTAATATCGGTAAATCTTGTAAATATTATATACCATATTTTGTGTCAAGTCTATTATTTTTTTACACATATAGGGGGACAGACCCCTTACAATTACACTTTTGCTCGTATTGTACTACTCAGGTAGACAAGTTTTGCTCTAATTCTGTAAAACTTTGTAGCTTTCTGTCGATATACTTTTTGCTGTCTAGTAAAAAGTAACTGCAGGAGGAAGAAATGATTAAAAAAAGTCTACAGAGGCAAATTCTTGTGCCCTTTATATTGCTCATTATTATGACAGGGGTCGTGGTGAGCGGAGTTAGTTATCTGTTCAGTAAGAAAACTACCGT
Source organism: Fictibacillus nanhaiensis (assembly GCF_049537595.1). Classification (GTDB taxonomy): domain Bacteria; phylum Bacillota; class Bacilli; order Bacillales; family Fictibacillaceae; genus Fictibacillus; species Fictibacillus nanhaiensis_F. Next base: position 57,139 of record NZ_JBMULM010000004.1, on the reverse strand, counting down.
CGAAAATTCATCAGAGAATACATCTGAGCGTATGCACGATCTAGATGAGACGCTCAACGGTTTTTTGAGAGATAACGCAAATTTTGTATCGGCATATGCAGATTCCGCTACGATTAAGCTTCATGCAAAAGGAGATAGCCCGGACTATATCATCTCTAAGTTTGAAGACTATCATCTAGCAAATGAAGCGATCATGAACAGCTATTTTATTTCAAATGATAAGGAAGTAGTCATGTATCCGATTCCTGCATCACCGGTTGAGGACATGACGTTAACGCCGTGGTATCAACAGGCAACTAAGGATCCTACTAAAGTGTTCTGGACAGATCCTTTCATCGATGAAGCGACAGATCGTCCGGTTGTAAAAGCTGTAAAAGCCGTTGAGTACAGCGGGAAAATCGTGGGTGTAACAGCGATTGATATCGCAGTAAATGATATTTTAACGCTGATGCAAAACGTGAAAATTGGGGATACCGGTTATGCTCTTCTCATCGATAATTCGGGGAATTATATGGTACATCCAGATGAAAAAAAACTGGGGAAAAGCGCAACAAAAGAATCTTTTTATAAAGCTATTACTAAAAGAAATGGAACGTTAACGACAAAGATCAATGGTGAAGATAGAGTGGTCAGCTACACGAAAAACGATACAACCGGTTGGAAACTAGCCGGAACTGTCGCGCTCAGTGAGTTTGAGGAAAAGGCTTATGTTATCCTTTTACCGATCGGAATCGCTTTACTCATCACTCTTTTAGTGGCGGCCATTATTTCGGTGTTCGTTTCAAGAAGAATTACAGTACCGGTGAACCAACTGAAGAACGCGATGCATGAGATCAGAAATGGAAATCTGCAGGCGAGCGTCTCTATACAAAGAAAAGATGAGATCGGTGAACTGGCTACAAGCTTTGATGATATGTCTACCCAGATGCGAACGTTGATCAGAGAGATGGCTCAGATTACCGATCATGTGACGGATGCGTCTCAAACGGTCGTTGCGAGTGCAGAAGAAAATTCAGCATCTGCACAAGAAGTTTCAACAACGATGCAGCAGATCGCAGCTGGCTCTTCTCATCAAGCAGAGCTGATGGATCAGAATGCAAAAGCAGCTAATGTGCTGGCTGAGCGTATCGGTACTGTTCATGCACATGGCGAAAGAATCGAAAAAGCAACAAAACAAATGAATCAAGAATCGTTGAAAGGTGTGAAAAAGGTGAGCGTCCTAAAAGAGAAGTCTCTGATGACAACAGAAATGACAAAAGAGATGATTTCTTCTATTAAAAGACTTGATGAAACATCTGGCAGCGTTCAGCAGATCGTTCTAACGATCAGCGATATAGCTAATCAAACAAATCTACTAGCACTAAACGCAGCCATTGAGGCAGCTAGAGCTGGAGAATCTGGAAGAGGCTTTGCGGTCGTTGCGGATGAAGTAAGAAAACTTGCAGAGCAGACCGAGCTTTCCTTAAAAGATATCAGCGCATTGATCACGGATATGCAGCAAGTAACGGAAACCACCGTCGGTCAAGTTCAAGAAGCTGCAGCTCTTATACTTTCGCAAAGCGAAGCAGTGGAAGAGACAGAACAAAGCTTTTCTGCGATCTCGACTGCAGTTAAAGGAAATGCAGAAGCATTACAAGACGTGATTCAGTCTGTTGACGAAATGACGATGCAAAAGGATGTACTGCTTGAGAATGCTTCGCATATCTTGGCGATCACGCAAGAAACAGCAGCTGGAACGGAAGAGGTATCTGCATCAGCTGAACAGCAATCAGCATCGATGGAGCAGTTGAACAATCTAGCGGATCAGCTCGAACAGTATGCTGAACAGATGCGCAACCACGTCCAGCGGTTCACCTTCTAGGGGTCTGACCCCATACAATTACATTTGTGCCGTATTTGTCTTTTCCAAAAAGACAAATACGGTTTTTTTTGCTAGTACTGACTTTTGAAAAGGGGAAGAGTGTACTTTTACATCTAGAATAAAAGGCTTAAAGCTCTACTACAGGAGTGATCTTACTCTCAACATAATCTCTGTACTGAGATTTCAAATGGTTAAACTGTTCAAGAAGGGTTGAGGTGTGTACGAAAGGGCACACCGATGGGGTTACATAATAGCGGTAACTGCTCCATTGATATTCAAGAGGGTACATGACCAAATCGGCAGAAACAGGGTTCAAATGAATGTAGCGACTCGTATCTAGTAAATGTGATCGATCTTCGATCAATTCTGCTCCGTATCGACCTTGAAACACATGTCCAGTTAGTTCATATTTCTTGTTGAAATACATTGCGTACGTTTCATTTAATTCTTTCATGAAATCTCCTGGTGGGGACTTGCTGCACAATATTTGTAAGTGAGTGTGGTTTGTCATGAGGCAATACGAGAAGAGCTCGACATCGTGCTTTTTAACACAGTGACTTAAAATCTTTAAATAGCGATGGAAATCCAAATGGGAATAAAAAAGAGGTTCCCTGCGATTTCCGCGAGTAGTCACGTGATAAACAGCATCTGGATACCAAATGCGAGGGGATCTAGGAATGTTTTTCACCTCCTTTCAATCGTATCTTCATTATAAGGGTTGAAAGTGAATCTGGGAAATGGGGACTGACCCCAAAAAAATTATTTTCCTTGCTGTTTTCAAGCAAAATTCCTATACCGGTTTTGAAATGCAAACGGTTCGAAACATGTCATTTTAGAAAGGTATCCAATTTTAGCGAATAACCCCTCTTAAATAATGTCGAACTACGTCTCTTCATCAGACTTTCTATCATATTTCCTCGGAAATTATGAAAAAAAGTAGATTATTCCTTTCTACAATAACCTCGTATTTTATAAATCGGAGGTATGAATGATGAATCAAGATTCAAATCAACAAAGCATGAATCCTCAATCCGGGAACAATAATCCTGAATTTCACGATTAAAACATGCAGACTGGACAAGTGCCTGCCCAGATGAACCATGGTGGACATGAGATGTTTGATGTTCATGAGATGCTAAGCGGCATCGTTGGTACATTGAACTTATATACATTGTGTAAAGGGCATGTTCAGAATTTGAGCTCAAAACGATGCTCAATCGTCACTATCAGCACATTACAAAAGAAAATAACGCGTGTGAACAAGCTTTTCAGACAGGAAAAGATCCAGCAATGCGTACAGAGTCTGACAAGATGATTCAAGATAATCTTTGTATATGATTTGAAACCTGCGCAACCTGTTAAACCTATTCAAAGCGTTACAGAATTAAACGATCAATCTGTATCGAGATGGCATACGAATTGTCAATCTGGGAGAATAAGAATCATTATTGCCAAATTCCTCAACTGAACCAACAAGATATGACGAACATGCTCGGTGCATACGCTCCTTTTACTTCAATAAAGATGATTTACGAGTACCTAAAAGGTGCTCTTTTTTACTTTTACACATACTAAAACAGGGATATCATGAGAAGAAATAGAAAATTTCATAAAGTCGAAAGGACTCGACAAGAAGAATTGAATTTGCCATAGTTATGAGTGGACTTATATTATGTGCTGAAATTCCAGGGGGTTAAGGAAATGAAAAAGGGAACAGACTGGCGGTACCGTGTATCGAATAGAGAAGCCATCATGGGCACAGTGCTCGCCATTTTGAACTTTATCTGGTGGTATGCGTTCGCTTACGGTCTAGGGGGACGTCCTATTAAAGAATACACGTACATACTTGGCTTTCCAGCTTGGTTTTTTTATAGCTGTATCGTAGGATTTGTTGTTTTTACTATTTTAGTTTGGATCATGGTAAAGTTTTTCTTTAAAGAGGTTCCGTTTGAACTTGATGAAACGAACGAGAATGAGGAGGGAGATGTCCAATGAATTGGGATGTGATTCTTCCTTTAGCTTTCTTCTTGATCTCCGTTTTTTTAGTAGGTATCTATACATCTCGGCACATTAAAAGTGGACCTTCCTTTTTACAAGATTACTTCTTAGCAGGCAGAGAACTTGGTGGATTTGTTCTTGCGATGACAATGGTCGCGACATACGGAAGTGCGTCGAGTTTTATTGGTGGACCTGGTGCAGCCTATCAATTAGGTCTAGGCTGGGTATTGCTCGCCATGGCGCAGCTTGTGACAGGGTATTTCACCCTTGCTGTACTAGGTAAAAAGTTTGCTATCGTTGCACGAAAGATCAACGCGGTAACATTGATCGATTTTCTGAAAGCCCGTTATGAAAGCAAGTGGGTCGTAATTTTATCAGCACTTAGCATTGTTGTTTTCCTATTTTCTGCGATGGCCGCTCAATGGGTCGGCGGGGGAAGGTTAATCGAATCGTTTACCGGTGTGTCGTATACAACAGCGCTTTTCATTTTCTCTGCCTCTGTCCTCGTGTATGTAATTGCTGGCGGCTTCCGTGCGGTTGTAATCACAGATGCGATACAAGGAGTCGTTATGGTCATCGGAACCGTCATCATATTGGCCGGTACGATTATCGCAGGTGGAGGCATCGAGAACATCATGAGCGAATTACGAGCGGAGAACCCGAACTTGATTACACCTTATGGTTCCGATCAATCGCTAACTCCTCTTTACGTATCATCGTTTTGGATCTTGGTTGGTGTTGGAGTCGTAGGCTTACCGCAAATTTCGGTCAGAGCGATGAGCTATCGAAATGCAAAAGCGATGCATCGAGCGATGATCATCGGAACGTTCGTTGTGGGATTCATCATGCTAGGTATGCATCTCGCTGGTGTGTTCGGAAGAGTGGTGCTACCGGGAATCGAAGTGCCGGATAAAGTCATGCCGCTTTTAGCACTCGAAGTATTGCCAGGGTGGTTAGCTGGTATCGTATTGGCAGCGCCTTTAGCTGCTGTCATGTCAACGGTTGACTCCGTGCTCTTACTCGTGAGTTCAGCAATAATTAAAGACGTGTACATCAATTACATTAAACCAGATGCCGAAGAGCAATTTGTGAAAAAATTGAGCTTTGGGATAACAGCGGTTGTCGGACTGAGCGTATTCGCTATGGCGATCAACCCGCCAGACTTGCTGATCTGGCTGAATCTGTTTGCGTTCGGAGGATTAGAAGCAGCTTTCATATGGCCGATCGTATTGGGGCTATATTGGAAAAGAGGAAACGCAAATGGAGCCATTGCCTCATTAATCGTAGGGGTAGGATCATATATGTTCCTTCACCTTTACTATCCAAATCTATGGGACATGCACACGGTAGTGCTGCCGATCGTGCTTTCCTTAATTGCCTACATTGTGGGGAGTTTCACAAAGGGGGTCAGACCCCATACAAATACATTCTAGAAGACAATGTCCACGCTCAGTGGACATTGTCTTCTTTCATTTCCTACTTCTTTACTACAATAAAATACTAAAAAAACAATTTATAGTAATATCTTACTAAATACCCATTTACAGTTAATAAACTCGGTGGTAATTTTATATCAGAATATAATTAGATAAGTGTGGGGCTGTGAAGGTTATTCTGTATGTGGGCGCTTGGAATAACTGAAGCTAGTAGCGCAACCGACCGCTTTCTTTATTTGTTCTCTAGATAAAGGAAGGGGTATTTATTATGGAAATCTCACGTAAAGAAAAATTCAACACGAAGAAGAAGGCAGCTAAGAAATGGCCGAAGATTGTTTTAGCAACTACATTTGCACTTGGTGTAGGTACGACATCTGCGTATGCGGCAAACCCAAACCTTGCAAATGACTTATACAATAAGATCATGGAATATACGTACCAGTCTGAGATCGAGAGTGAGTTAAACAAAGAAAAGAATGACTTGCTGAAAAATGTGAACGTAGCGGTAAAAGGAATCATTGCAGATGCCAAGAAGGATCTGGATTCTAACAAAGAAAAGATTATTCAAGACAAGAAGAAAGAACTTGAAAATCACTATAAACAAGAATTAGCAGAGATCACGAAAAGAAAGAACGAAGCCGTTAATAAAAAAACAGAGAACATGAACACTGATGCGACACGTTCTTCTGAGCAAAAAAAGGCCGACATTTCTTCAGCCATTCAAAAAGAAATCCAAGAGTCTGATATAAACAAAAAATAATAACTTTTACAAAGAGCGGAATCTTATTCTCCGCTCTTTTTCTTTTTCTGATATCCTAGAATATAGAAAATCTATGGACGGAGACAACACTATGAAAAAACTATTCTTAACCCTAGGGATCCTCTTTGCTGTATACGCAACAGCCATGCTCATTCAAACGACCAACATGGATATGGGACTTGCGGTTTTTTTCTTGTTAGGTGCTCTTTTTCTCATCCTTTTTTTCCGCTACAACTCAGCTATGAAACTATTTAACACGTACAAAAAAACGACACTGATTGTCTTAATCACAACTATCCTTTTTGCAGCAACGCTAGAAACTCTTATTCTAACATCTGCCAACACTGACCCAGAGAAGGTTTCTTCCAAGATAGATTCAATCCTCGTACTTGGTGGAGGAACGAAGAACAATCGACCAGGTGCTGTACTGAAAGGTCGACTAGATCAAGCGCTCGCCTACGCCAAGGAACATCCAAATGTTAGATTCATTGTAAGCGGTGGTCTTGGCTTTGGTAAAACGACGAGTGAAGGATCTATCATGAAAAACTATCTCGTTGAAAATGGAATTGAACCAAACTCCATTCAGATTGAAGAAAAAGCAACGAGTACATATGAGAATCTTTTATATACAAAAAAGATGATACAACCAAACGATCAGCTGCTTATTGTAACGAGTGATTTTCACCTTTTTCGAACAAAGATGATCGCAAAACGTGTTGGCATTGAGGCGGAGGGACTTGGATCGCCGTTGAGAGTTTCTTCTGTTCCACAAGCGCATGTTAGAGAGTACATGGCGATCATTAAAAGTTACTTTACTGACAAATAGAGGAGGTAGGCTTCCATGGACAAAAATAAATACCATTGCTGTGCGACTTGTATAAATTTCAAATCTGAAAAAACAAATCAAGGGATGCGCTATCACTGCGTGCGTCTTGGGTATGAAACGAAACCAGACTATCAGTTCAATTGTTGGGAGCCGAAACCTCATGTGGTGGAGCTCATGAACAAACAGAAATAAACTTTGGAATAAATTAACACAAATACCTTGCATTACAAGTTAGTGCCGCATATACTAATGGTATATCTTGTTATGCAAGGTATTCTTTTTTATCTATAACCCTTGTAATACAAGATAGTGGAAATGAGGTGTAGCCACATGTCGAACACTCAGATGTTAAAAGGAATTCTCGACGGCTGTCTTTTAGCCATCATCAACGAAGGTGAAGTTTATGGCTATGAGTTAGCTGAAAAGTTGGAATCATACGGATTTCAACAGACGAGTGAAGGAACGATCTATCCACTACTTATACGTATGCAAAAAGAGAAACTCGTTACCACAACGTTAAAAAAATCAACGGCGGGGCCAAGACGGAAGTATTACTCACTTACCCCAAAAGGTGAAGATGAACTCCAAGCATTTATTGAAAGATGGGACCAATTAAGCCATTCGGTTGATCAAATCTTACAAAAGAGAGGAAGCAGAAAATGAGTGCGCTAAAACATACGTTAACAGCGGAAAGTCAAGATTTCTTAGATAATCTTAGACTTTATTTATTTTCGAGTGGAAAAAAAGATGAAGAGGTAAAAGAGATCGTAGAAGAGTTGGAAGATCATCTGATTGAAGCGGAAAAGCGTGGGAAATCAGTCTCTCACATCATCGGCTATTCGCCAAAAGCTTATATGGAGCAGCTCTCAAACGAAATGTCATTCGATTTTAAATGGCTTTCTTACTTGCCGATCATTGTTCTCGGTGTTTTCGCCTATATTTTGCTGGGCGATACTATAAGAGAAGGTGTGCAGTTTACGTTGCTCCAAGTGATTGGTTATCCTGCCGTTTGTATCATACTCGTGCTTTTTTATTTAAAAATGTTCAAGTTCTTAGCGAGCACAAAGCTTTCCAAAACTAAGACGATCATCACCACTATTATCTTAGGAAGTCTGCCGATTCTGTTCTTTTTAGGTCTTCTGTTTGCAAACGATGCATATAAAACTCCGGTTGTTATAAAGCTTGGAGCAACAGGAAACAGTATCGCGGCGCTCCTTGCCATCGCCATCTTTATAGGAATCGCTTTATGGAGCAAAACTTGGTTTACAATCGTAATTCCCACCATTCTTTTCCTACCAGAATTTTTAATCAGTCTAACCTCATTCGAAAAAGAAACGAAAGCTATTTTAACAATAAGCGTGTTGTTTGTAACACTTATTGTCTATAACGTGTATACGTTTAAAAAAGCAAAAAAGAGAGCCGAATTTAGATGATCGGCTCTTTTTTCTGAGTAAAATGTGGTTACCAAACATCGTACTTGCACTGAAAAAGCTTACAATGTTACATTGTGTAAGGCTTTACACAGCAAATAAGTGGAAATACTGTTGATAGATATTGTGGTTTTCATTAAAAGTGAAATCACTGATAGAGAAAGGAAATTTGATATGAATCTCCAACTTCCGATTAAAATAAAAGAAAAACTGCAGCAAGATGCAACGAAACGATTAGAAAATCTACCAAATGAATATAAAGAATTAATTGGGGAGCAGGGATATACAGCGCCTGACGCAGCATTGATCGAGGATGCCGTAATCGCACTTGCTCTCGGAAAAAATGTATTGTTGAAAGGACCTACGGGGTCAGGTAAGACAAAGCTTGCGGAGCTTCTTTCAAACGTGTTCGGACAACCTCTTCACCAAGTCAACGCCTCTGTCGATCTTGATGCTGAAGCCCTTCTTGGTCATAAGACGTTAAGCTACAGCGAGGGTAAACAAGAGATTGAGTTTATTCCTGGGCCAGTCACAAGAGCTGCAGCGAACGGCCATTTTCTCTATATCGATGAGATCAACATCGCAAAACCAGAAACGCTACCGATTCTAAACGGGATGCTCGATTACCGCCGTACGATCGCTAACCCGTTCACAGGTGAAGTGGTAAAAGCACAGCCTGGTTTCAATGTCATCGCCGCGATCAACGAAGGATATATCGGAACGGTACCTTTAAACGAAGCGCTGAAAAATCGTTTTGTTGTGATTGAAGTGCCTTACATTCAAGGTGATACGTTAAAAGAAATGCTCAAAAACCAATCTCAGCAAAAAGACGAAGAGGTACTATCCAAGTTTGTTCAGCTGTCATCTGATCTAATCGGTCAAGCGAAAGCAGGTCATCTGTCTGAAGATGCAGCATCCATTCGCGCGTTGCTAGATGCGGCCGATCTCTCTGTATATTTGCCAGCGAAGCGTGCTATCCAGCGCGCCATAGCAGACAAGCTTGAAGATGCGCGCGAACGCGCCCTCGTTGCCAACGTCGCCGCAACCCTGTTCGCGTAAGCTGGGAAATGGGGTCAGACCCCATACAATTTATTTCCCACGACGATTTTGGAGGTTTTCCTTAGATGAAATTCCTAGTATTTGCGGATACAAAGATCGATTCTTTTGTTCACATGCAACTGATCGATCTTTCCCGCTCACTTTCAAAAGTGGATAAAATGGACGTTTCGTTCTCGTATCACTCGTACCTTGAACGAAACAGCGGCATTACACACGTTAGTCAGTTCTGGAATCCGTACCCGCGCGACATTCAGCTTGAAGGATGGAAATCGGATGTGTATTTACGCAGCTATGGAACTCAGTTTCACACGGACGACCACGTGATCTGGGACACTTTGCACAAGCTGAAATCCCATCCTCACCGGGAATTTCTTAAGCAAGTCCTTCTTTTCGCTGAAGACTATCGATTAGAACAGATCTGTGTGAGCGACCGTCCGGGGATGGCACACGCTTTCAAGCTCAGAAAAGAGACGTTTCAGGTTCACTACAACCGTGAGTACCGAAAGCATATTCAGCAAAAGCGTACCCTTGATGCGCTTTTTTGCCATATCATTCTTTTAGCGAACAAACGATTTGTAGCCGTGCCACAAGAAACGCAAGAAGTTTATCAAGAACTGCGATCACTTTTAACAAAACTTACAACGGCAAAATCGACTGAAGATATCGCTGCAATCGTTACCGAAATGGCCGCGATCACAGAACATACAAACATAAATGATATGAAAACCGCATATCGCAGTTTTAGCGATCCATCAAAAGAAAATAATACAAACACCGATCAAAACTTTGACGACCTCACTCGCAACAACGAAACGAAAACGAAGAAAACGATCACGAAAGATGAAGACTCTGACAAGAAAAAAGACGATAAAGAAAAAGAGTCTCATTCTTCTTGGCATGATGAAACCTCTGACCCGCAGGATTCGTTTTTACAGATGGATCTTGATCAAGGAACAAACACAGATCTGTTAGGAGAAGGTGCGAGGGAAGCAGAAAGTGGTGACGCGGTGTTCGGCTCGGTTCAAACGAGCGCTAAAAGTACTGACAACAACGACTTCGACACACAAAACGAGCATGAAGCAGAAACCGACAACAACCAAAATGGTTCTGACTCGGCAAACCACTTCCCATACGGTGAAGTGAACAAAAATGTCACTGAGCATTTTGTGCCAGCGAAGCCTGCAACTCTCGACGAAATCGCCCAGTACGACGAATACAACCAAGAGATCGCGCCATTCGTTTCGCAGCTGAAGCAAAACTTTTTGAAAACGATGGAACACAAACGAACAGCACCGAGAGAAGATTTGCACTTTGGAAGACTCGGAAAGAAGCTTACAAGACTCGTAACTGATAAGAATCCAAGACTTTTCCGAAAAAAGCAAGAATCGCAACAAGAACTCGATACGACGTTCACATTGCTCGTTGACTGCTCTGCGTCCATGTTCAACAAGATGGAAGAGACGCAAAAAGGGATCGTGCTTTTTCATGAAACGTTAAAAGCTCTTCGGATCCCGCATTCTGTCGTTGGTTTTTGGGAAGATGCAGCAGACGCTTCAAGTAACGATCAGCCGAATTATTTTCATGAAGTGATCTCCTACCGCAACTCTTTGCATCAATCAGGAGCGCCGATCATTCAGCTTGAACCGCAAGAAGATAACCGTGACGGGTATTCGATCAGACGTATGGGTGAAGAACTTGCCAAACGACCAGAGCAACAAAAGATTCTGCTCGTTTTCTCAGACGGTGAACCTGCGGCTTTTGATTATGAATCGCATGGAGTACTTGATACACACGAAGCGGTCACTCGCACACGAAAGCTCGGGATCGAAACGATCGGTATGTTCATCGCGAACGGAGAGATCACAGAGGAAGAAGAGAAGTTGATGCAAAACATCTACGGACCGCAAAACGTAGTCGTTCCAAGCGCTTCAGAGCTTGTCGACTATCTGATGCCTGTACTTCGTAAGCTGCTTTTTAAATCGCTATAAAACGCCAAAACGCCTAGGGCATCTGACCCCGAGGCGTTTTTTTATGTATGTATCAATATTCCAGTAGCTTCAGCCAAGCAAAGATTACACCTACAAACCCTGTGTAGCTAAAGATCCTAACAGACCATTCTGGTAAGGCAGTTCGAAGCAGGCTTGAAAATATGCCGACCACAACGATTGCGGCAAGTAAGATGTAAATGGAAATGATATCGAACGGAATACGAAAAGACAGCCATTGTTCCATCGCCAAACCTCCCTAGTAAGGTTAATATCGGTCAAAATGCCTGTACATTAAGAACAAATCACGAAAAAGCTGATTTTTTATGTGTTCGAAAATCAGAATATGAAAGGGAACATCGGGCACCGCATACAGGGCAAACGCATATAGTATGACTAATTCAGGTGTTAGGAGTGAATGATGTGAATCAACGTGTAGTAGACGTCATTTTAGCAGAAGCAGAAGAAGAATATTTAGCAAATAATAAAGATGGTACCACGTTTGCTGCAGAACTCGCTTTACTCGCCTCGACGCTTGTGACCGCGGGGGATTTTTTAGCAACGTTCAGTGCAGCGATCGCTCTCAGACAAGTGTACATCGATCAAGCAAACGATCTTAAAGATCAGCAAGAACAAGAAGCTCAGATGAAAGACATACAAAATCAAATCACGGCGTTAAAAAATGAGATTAAAATGCTGAGGGGAAGAAAGTAAGTGGTCTTCCCCTTCGTTGTTTTAAAAAATATCAATCATACTCTTTCTTTTTCCACTCATCTTCAGGCATATCAAACTCATCGCTCGAAAATCGTTCTTCTTTAAACGGATCGCCATACATATGAAAGCCGTTCTGCTCCCAAAAGCCTGGCTGATCCTCTTCTAAGAACTCAAACTTGCGAATCCACTTTGCGCTTTTCCAAAAATAAAGATGAGGAACAATGAGGCGAAGCGGAAATCCATGCTTGTCTGTTAGTGGCTTACCGTCAAACGAGTGCGCAAGGATAACATCATCGCGTAACAGATCTTGAAGAGGAACATTCGTCGTATAATCGTAATCGGCGTGGACCATCACATACTTTGCTTTTGGATCCACATCAAAATGCTTTAAAAAATCCGTAAATTTAACACCTTCAAACGCATTGTCGAACCGTGACCATCTCGTCACACAGTGAATATCACGGACTACTGTCGTTTGAGGCATCTTCATGATGTCTTCAAAACTAAATTCGACACGTTTTCCTACGAGTCCTTCTACAGATAACGACCATTTTTTCATATCGTAAACAGGAACGTCCCCTTCATGAAGGATGGGGAACTTTTTTGTTTCAACCTGCCCTGGAGGCAAGCGGTTCTCTAGCTTTCCATCGACTTGTGGGACTCGCATCTTTTTAATGCGGTCTGCTTTGTTAAGGTCCATACATGAACATCCTTTCTTTACTGCGGTTGATTTCCGCTTGAGGTGGCAAAAAATAAAAAACGCCCTCTTTTATTAAAAAAGAGGACGAATGGTTCTGTTCACATCCTCTTATCTTTCAGTCTGTAAAAACTGTTAGATGTAGCACCGTGCCTATTTAAAATAGGTGGTTGCCGGGCTTCATAGGGCTAATTCCCTCCGCCTGCTCGAAATAAGAGACCAATTAATCGGCTTAAAAACGATATGTAAGTTACAACTATTATACATTCAGGACATGAAAAATCAACTTAAAATGAGATCAGCCACAAAAGACATCTCACGAGAAATGCCAAGATACAGAACGACCACTCCAAAAAGCGCCGTGCTGATCAAGAAGAAGTACACGATTTTTTCTTCCGCTTCTTTTTCACTCTGCCTTTTTTCCGTTTCCGTCGACTCACTCTTGCCAGAGCCTTGAGACGTTCTTTTCTTTTGCTTACTCTTACCAAAACCAAACATAGCTGAAACCCTCCGCTCTTTACAGATGCTTCTGTTAATAGTTTTTCTTGAATGAGCGGATTCTAAACAAAAAACCTCTAGAAGCCTTAAAATATAAGACTACTAGAGGTTTTGAAATTGTAATGACTATTGCTGAACGGCTTTTGCAGCATTCACTCGTCCGTTTTGGAACAACGTGCCTGTGCCTGTTACAGGATCTGCTGTATCTTCAAGTGCAGCGCGAATTTGTGATGCGTTCTTACCTTGAGCGGCGAGAAGTCCAGCTACACCCGCTACAACCGGTGATGCCATGGATGTACCTGAGAAACTCGCATACTGGTTGTTTGGTGTCGTCGAATAGATATCAACACCAGGTGCCGCGATATCAACCCACGTACCGAAGTTAGAGAAAGACGCTTTTTTATCGTTCTGATCAGTAGCGGCAACCGCAATTGCGTTTGAATAATATGCCGGATAACTCGGAAGTAAAACGCCAGAGTTACCAGCAGCAGCAATTACAAGCGATCCTTTGCTAGATGCATAGTTCACCGCATCTTCAAGAGTTTGCGTACCAACAGATCCGCCAAGACTTAAGTTGATAACTTGCGCGCCTTGGTCAGCCGCATAACGGATGCCTTGTGCGACATCATCCAGTGAACCACTGCCTTCTGCGTCTAATACGCGAACAGCTAGAATTGAAGCTTTAGGAGCCAGTCCTGCAATACCAACACCGTTATTCGTGTTCGCAGCAGCAATTCCTGCAACGTGAGTACCATGTTCGTTCTCATCGATCGGATCGTTGTCATCATCAACAAAGTCGGCACCCTTGATTACTTTTCCAGCTAGATCCGGGTGAATATAGTCGACGCCTGTGTCAATCACGGCGATTTTTACAGATGATGAACTTTGCGTTGTGTCCCAAGCTTGCTCGGCACCAACTTTTTGAGGAGCGTATTGTTGCTTGTATGCAGGGTCGTTCGGAACATAACTCGCATGGAACGTAGCGTTTGGCTCAGCGTATTCCACGGATTCTAAACTCTCATATTGCTTTACTGCATCTGCCACATTGCCATCGACTTTTACAACGGTAAAGTCTTTCGTCACATCCACAACTTTACCGCCAAACTTTGAAACATTATTTTCAACAGAGCTTGCAGCTGAAACAGAATCTTTAAAATGTACGATAATTTCCTGTGATGTAGCTTCCTGTTTAGCTGAAGGTGTAAAAGAAACTTCCTTCGCTGACTCAGCAGCCGAAGCTGGAAGAGCCAAAGAGACGACTAATGGTACAGATGCGGCAACTGCCACGAAACGCTTTAACATAAAAATCACTCCTCAGATGTATTTACCAAGCGGACTTAGGCTTAGTTGGTAAGGAATTCAACAGCATTCAACAAAACCCTTTATTGTTATCTGGAAATAATGATAACTTACTATAATGCTGTCGAAGGTGAGACTTTTTATCTATGATTAGAGCGTAACATGTAAAACTATTTTATTATCTTGAGATATGATTAAGATAGTAAACATTACATAACAAATCTGTAAAAGAAACATAAAGACGTGATCTGAAACAGAATAATGTAAACTTTGGGAGAAGTCATGTAAGCTAAAAAAGAATAGTGAAATTTGAGGAGGAGATAAAAAATGGCACGTTTACCTCAAGTGAATGTTGAAGGAACACCCTTTAAGAAAACCCTTGCGAACGCACCAGGCATTCTAGATGCTTTTCAGCAGATGGAAAAAGCGCTAAACAACATACTAGAGCCTGAACTCATGGAACTGCTCCGCTTACGAGCGGCCTCAAACAATGGGTGTGACTACTGACAAAGCATGGACTACGGGACTCTGGATGAGTCCTCTCGAAAAACGGCGATGAAGCAAGGAAATGCAGAACTGTCAGAACGCGAGAAGCTAGCGCTCGAACTCGCCGATCATATCATGGCGTATCACGGCCAACTGCCAGATGATTTATACAACCGACTGCAGCAATATTTTTCAAAAGAAGAGATCATTGCGCTATTCTTCCAGATCGGAAGCAAAAACGGAGCCAATTGGTTCATAATCGCGATGGGAATATTAAACGAATAAAAAATAAAACGTCCAGATCGACATATGATCTGGACGTTGTTTATGTAATGACTTAAACATCGGCAATTTATAACGAAACCTCTGATTGGAAAAAACGTATGGAGAACGTGAGGAGGTTGAAGAGAATATGTATGAAGGTCGACCAAAACTTATAATACCAAGAACAAGGTTTGAAAACTTTTTAGATATCGCGTCAATCGCCTTACTTGTATGGGGAACCGTGAGCTTGATCTCGCAATGGTCTGCTATTCCGGAAACTGTGCCAACCCACTTTAACGCAGCCGGAGATCCAGATGGATGGGGAAGCAAGAGCAACCTATGGATTTTAATCGTGATGGGATCGGTGACATGGTTACTGCTTACCGTGCTAGAAAAATACCCGCACATCTACAACTACTTTAATCTAACGGAAGAAAACGTCGAAAGACAATACAAAAACGCGCGCATAATGATCAATGTAATGAAAAACGAAATCTTAATCTTCTTCGTTTACATGACTTGGGCATGTTCGGAAGTGGCAAAAGGAGTCAGCGAAGGATTAAGTGTGTGGGTACTTCCTGTTTTTATCGTAGGAATTACCGGATCGATCGCATTTTTCATCGTAAGATCAATTAAATCGAAGTAAAGAGAGGACGAACTTCATATAGAGAAGTAGCGTCCTCTTTTATATGAAGTGTGTCTTTTCCTAGAGGACATAATAGCTATGTGTCCGCTGTATAAGGATAGTTATTAATCATTGTTCGGTAATGTGAATTAATTTCACGGTAAATCATTATAATTTCACGGATAAATTTTTTTATCGAATTTTCGACTCATACCGATTAGCTGAAACAAAATTAGAGCAGCTCATACCTTTGATGAGCTGCTCACATTTTTGTTTATTGATCTTGATGGTTGCGTGCACGCGCTTCATCAGGACCTTCCATCTTAGTAGCGCCAGAATATTTTAAGTCTTGGTCACGGTCAGATTCAACGCGTCCAGACTCACGCAACTTCTTCTCCTGTCTGTCTTTTCCCATAGTGAAACCCTCCAATCACAGTAGATTTTCATTAGTATGAGAACTAACAGAAACTTTTATGTAAAACCTGAAAATATACCGAAAAAGCCTACCCGAACGTTTAGCTTTTAGAGAAAAGGGAATTCCCTTACTACGAAAAAAATTAATCGAGGAGGACTTAAAATGGCACAAAGTGTAAACACTACAAACGGATATGAAAACGGCATGTATCCCGAAGATGCTTACGGTACAGCGCAACGAGAGAGAGTGGCAGATCCGCAAAAAAGCAAGCTGCTAAAAGGAATCGTAATTGGCGGTATCGTTGGTGGGGCACTTGCCTTGATTGATTATAATACACGTTCGAAAGTGAAGAACACAGCGGTAGGATTAAAGGATAGTTCTAGCAAAATGATTACAGAGGTCAAACAAAATCCAGGTGAAGTGAAGGATCAGATGATCAGCCAGTTCAAAACGGCTAGCACTACCTTAAAAGATGCGATCAATGACGCGCAAACATTATACGAGCGCCTTAATAAAGACGTTTTCGGCAACATTAACACACTAAAAGAAATCTCAAATGATGTGCTGTCGACAGCAAAAGAAACGAAAGGCGAGCTAGGCAATATCGGTTCAAAATTAAAAGAAGCAGGATCTGAAATTGCTGAGAATCCGATTGGAAATGATAAGCTGCACGACTATTCTACTGGATCGGCACAAGAAACGACTTACACAAGGGAAAATGATTCAAACGTCGTTTCAGTCGGAGTCACATCGCAAAACAATCGAAAAAACTTATAAAATAAACGAAAAAACAGCTCTCTGTGTTGATGCAGAGAGCTGTTTTTGTTTGTCAGTTTAAATTTTAGTTTCTATATAATAAGTTCTAGCTATTTATGATTTGTCTAATATCGTTCAAACGCACAACTTGCTTCGCATCTTCAAAATGCTCTGAATAGTTTTCTGTTACGGAAAAGTCCACAACAGCGGTGTTGGTCAACAATGAAGTAATTTCTCCTTTTAAGCCGTCGAATGTTTCAATAATATCACCGATTTTAAATTCCATGCCTTTTCCTCCAACGTAATTAATGTTTGTACTATTTTACCATAATTGTGACTAATTTTCCTTTTATTTTTAAAAACTTCTATTTGTTAAGTATTATAGCGAAAGCATATGAGCATTTCCATTAAAGCGCTTTTATGTAACGCTTCCAATTTTCGCTAAGAATCACCAAACTATTGACTATATGAAGGTTATTCAATAGTTATCCACAATTATAGAAAATTAAGCTTTCAGTAAAGTAAAGCTATCCACTGATTTATCCACATTATCCACAGTGTCCACAGAAAGGAAAAACCGCCCTCTGAAAAACTGCATCAGAAGACGGATTTTTGCGGTCGCTTTTTGTAGAGTCTTTTCTTAGAAGTTGGTTCTTATAGGTCGATTTCGCTCACTTCACGATCAACAATACGCGCACCTTTTTTGCTCGTATAGTTTCCGCCCGAAGAAGTGAAGATGTTTTGTGCGATCACCGTGTCCATCGCTGCATTTACAGCTGCAGGATCAACCGGTTCGATCGGAGCATCCAGACGGATGGTTACCGTTTTGTTCTCTTGGTTAAGAAACTGCAATTCAAGCACTTTGGCCATTGAAATCCCTCCTTTCCTCTATATTTTCCTCGTACCTACTCTTAAGAGTGGATCGCGAAGGAATCGTTTCGCTTAATCATCACAAGCGGATACACTTGAAGTCCTGATAATGCGTTTGCTACCGCATAAAGCTGGTCAGGTGTCGAAGTCGTCTTAACATTAGCGAAATTCTTATACTTCACCACCGGCTTGTTGTCTGCATCCAAACCACCATCAAGCTCCAAACGCATCGCTGAATCAATCAAAGCTGCTGTTGCCATGTGCCTCACCTCCTTTCACATCATAAGTTCCAGAGAGAAGTGAAAAGGAGGCATGGTGGTAAAAACTTTTTGAAGCGGCTATCGTTAAGACCTACTTATGCAGATACAAATCATTAAAAGGAAAGGGGAAGTGTTATTTCACTAAATAGAAGACTCTCAAATTTCTGCATCATTGATAAGTTGATTGAAGTGCAAGGTGCGAGACTCTTGGCTAGGACAAGCGGTCAGGTGAGACACTTAACGGCGCAAAGCGGCAAGTGGCTCACCGCCTGCCCCGCGGAAAGCGAGCAACCTGGAACGGAAATCAACCACCCCAAACCGACAAAGCCAAACACAATTGTTCTACCCACAGCACTTATCCACAATTTTTAGAATTTTACTCCAAAACAACACTAAAATTTCTCGAAATCCAGCATTTCACACAAAAAATCTATCAATTTCCGCAATTCTGCACACACATTGTGGATAACTATTCAAAAGTTTACAGGCAACTTTTGTCGTTCTGCATCATTTACCATACAACTTTTCAACAGTTGCACTTTGTTTTCCACAACTTTTCCCATCTATAGTGAAGATACCGCGGAATTCCCCGAATGTGCGCACATTCCTAAAGGATACATTTCCATGAAAAACACACCGTTTGAAGAAGTTGCTGCAATGTTTGAACCACTCATTAAATCCCAGATTAAACGCTATCACCTCACAAACCATTTCGATCAATACTATCAAGCTGGTTTACTCGGACTCTGGAAAGCTTATGAAACATACAACCCGGAAAAAGGGCAGTTCTCCTCGTTCGCCTTCATCCATGTGCGCGGCCGTATTTTACAAGAGTTGCGAAACGAGATGAAGAGGCAGGAGACAGAGGTCACACAAGATCCGCATAATTCATTAAGCTTTCAACAGCTATCCCAGCAAGACCACATTCCTTTTTTGGAAGATGAAACATTAAATCTCTATCTGATGCATCTCACAGAAAATCAGCAGCGGTGGGTCGTGCATCGGGTCTTTCATATGAAAACGGAAGCTGAGATTGCAGAAACGTTTGGGGTCACTCTATATGCAGTTAAATCTTGGAGAAAAGCGGCAATAAAGAAACTTCGTACAGTTTTAGTTGCCAAATAAAATCAAACTTTCTTACTACGTGATTTGATGGATATAATTTTGGAATTAGGGTATAGTAGAAAACTGTGGGCGAAAAAATTCCTTTTTTACCCATAATAGCCAATAGAGAAATAAGCTGCTATTTTTTTAGAATAACAGTGTAATAAGTTGGTAGGACAAAGCTTATATATTTATTAAGAGGGGGACAATTAAACGATGGAAACACAAGTTAATCAGAGTACTGGAAACAAGAAACGACCGTTGATCATTGGGCTAGCTATTATCGCAGTGCTTGCAATCGGGGCAACTGCTTATGCGATGTTCGTTGATCTATCTCCGCGTGAATTGTATTTAAAATCCGAGATGAACACATTTAAAGCACTGAACGAATCTTTTGAAGACAGCTTTGGCGATGCGCTAGCACTTTCTGAAAAGCAAATGGAAGAAGCGTATAAGTCTGAAGCGAGCGTTGGGGTAGATGTTGACCCGGCGATGTTTGGAGCAGGTGGAATGGAAGCGGCTATGATCGGTTCTGTTCTTCAAAATAGTGAATTTAAGGTAACAACACAGCATGATCCTAAGAAAGAAGAAGGATCTGTTGGAATGGCTTTAAGAATGAACGATGCCGATTTAATGAATGCTGAGTTTTATCAAAACAACAAACAAACGGCTGTAAACGTACCTGCAGCTTACGATAAGAACGTTTACTTCGAAAACAGCAAGTTCGGTGACGTGATGCGTAAGTTCGATCCAGCCTACCAAGGTATGGAGAAGCTTGAGAACTTCTTTAAAGCAGTGGATGGCGACCTAAGTGAAGAAGCTCGCGATGATGCGTTTGAAGAGTTTGCAAAAGTGTACGCAGATAGCGTGAAAGATGAAAACGTAAAAATGAAAGACGATGTTGATTTTAAGGGGGAGAAGCTTCGCGAGTTAACGGTTTCTCTATCTGAAAAAGAAACAAAGACAATGCTTGTAAACTTTGTTGAGAAGATCGAAAAAGACGATGAGATCCTAGATGCGATCGCTGAACAATCAGCATTGCAAGGCGGACTTCAAACAGGCATGGTAGCACCAAACAGCAACATGAGCAAGGCAGATGCGAAGAAAGAAATTAAGAAACTTCTTGCTGATGCGAAAAAAGCAATCAAAGATGACTTGCAAGTTCCTGGTGGAATGAAGCAAGTGGTTATCATCGATGGCGATGATAAAGTAGTAAGCCGTAACGTGACGATGAAGATTGGTGCGAACGGTGAAGAAGCGGTTCCGATGAACTACAAGTCTGAAAGCTGGACGAAGGGTGACGTAACGAACTCTTCTTGGGTTCTTAACGCAGGTCCTGAAAACGAAACATTGCTTGTAGATGTGAAGATGGAAAGCGAACCAAAAGGGAAAGACGGTAAGAAGCGCGATATTAAAGCAAAGTTTGAAATGACTGAAAACGGTACAACAGAAGGTATCGGGTTCCAAATTAAAGGTGAAGGCACAGATAAGAAGTCTAAATGGACGGCTAATCTTGTTCCTGCTGGCGATGCACCAATGGAGCTTCCAGACATGACACTTGAGATCGAGCACAAAGGTGACCAAAACCTTGATAAAGACTTTGCAAACCACGATTACAAAGTAACACTAGTTGGTAACGACGCTACAATGGGCGATATCAACGTTGGATTAAACATCAAAACAAAAACAACGTTCGGCGATAAACTGAAATTCCCTGAGCTTTCAGAAGGAAAAGCAGTAAACGTTGCTGAGATGAGTGACGCTGAAATGATGACGATGATGTCAGACATTCAACGTAACATCGAGCAATTTATCGGTGAAAACGCTCAAATGTTCCAATAGAATGATAATAAGAAGGACAGAGATAACTTAAGACAAAGTTGATCTTTGTCCTTTTTTTCTAACTTAATAGGGTATATATAGCATGTAGGCTGCGTCATTATTGTCGAGGATTGTAGACTCGTGGATAAACGGCCGAAACTTTTGGATTAAGTGCTAAAACTTCTGGATAAACGGGCAAAACTCGTGGATAAATAGCCAAAACTTCTGGGTTCATCCAGTCAAATGCCCCTACATGTATAGGTTCTGGACCGTTTTCAGCTCAATCTTCTCGAAATTTTTAAACGAAAGGAACGACACTATGAGGCAAACGCTACTCATTGCCCATCTAACGGTAAAATGCTGGCTAAAGCAGCCTTTTCCTCTGATTGCTATGATGCTGTTTCCAATTTTGTTACTTGGAATCACGTATCTCGGGCTAAAACCACTTCTTGAAGAAAAGCAGTGGGTAGAGCCTTTTGCCGTAGCGATCGTAGATGAAGATAACACCTTTGAAACCAAACTGCTCATGAAGCAGTATGAAAACTCAGAAGAACTAAAAAATGTATTAACCTTTGAAAAAACAGATGCAGAGTCCGCTAGCGAAAAGCTCGCTAACAATGAAATCGCGGGTATGGTGATCGTACCGGATGGATTTACTAAAGGGATTCGCGGCGGTAAAAATATTCCCGTAACCGTTATCGGTAACCCGGAACGCCCTTTTCAAGCAAAACTTCTTCAGCAAGTGATGGTGTCAAACGCCAACTTGATCTCGTCTGCACAAAGTGGAGCGAACGCAGCTTTTCATTATTTAAGAAAAATGGACTTAAGTTCAGAAGAATTCCGGGCATACCGCGACACGGTTATCACAGATTTTACACTGCAAGCATTGAATCGAAACAAGATCTATGAAACGGAAACGCTAAGTGCGTTTGGCGGAGTTACAACAATCGATTATTACAGCTTATCTGGTGTGTTAATCCTGTTACTCGTTGGCGGATTGTTTGGTATGAGTTTAACCGCAAGAAGTGAACAAACCGCACTGCGCGAAAGATTAAGTCTACAAGGGGTAAGGTCTCCTGTATTCTTTTTTAGCAACATAATATCCACTTTCCTTCTGCTCGTCATCCAAAGCGTTGTTTTGACTCTACTATTTTATGCGTTAACAAAAACGTGGAGCATCACAGCGACATTCATACTATTAGCATACTGCTTAGCTATCGCATCTCTTTTCGCGCTTTGTCAGGAGCTTTTTGTTCGGAACGCAGCAAAATGGGGAGCGGGAATCATCTTTGCAATGGGACTCGTTGCTACAAGCGGAAGTGTTCTGCGGCTATCGTATCTTCCGGAAATGTGGCGCGGCGTAAGTATGCTTAACATCGTGCATCACGCACACAGCGGACTGATTGAAACACTATTTGTGGGGAATGAAACATGGGTGTCTGTTCTTCTCTTGCTTAGCTTTTCAATCACCATTTGGGCAGTGAGTTTGCTGCTTATCACGATAAAGAAGAGGTTGCCATGGTCTGGACAATTGCCATTACACGTATAAGATTATTGCTTCAAAGTCCCTGGAGCTGGCTGGGAATCATCGTTCCAGTTCTCGTGCTGCTTTTTTTAGACATGTCCGTTGAAAAGACAAGTAACGCGACCAAGATTCCTGTTGTGATCGTGGACGAGGATGAAACGGAATACTCAAAAACGGTCATAGAACGAGTGAGTAAAAATCCAGCGGTAGCGGTAAACGTTCGTAATGAAGAGGATGCGCGCAATCAGATCGAGACGCAAAAAGCGGCCATCGGTTTCTTTATACCTGAAGGATTTATGGAAAGCATACAGAAAAATGATGAAGATGAGCTAGTGACGATGTGGCTCTCGTCTGGTTCGATTTCTCATGGGTTGGTGCGTGAGATTTTTGCAAGTGAAGTGAAGCGGTTATCGAGTAATTCATATGGTGCAAATACGGTGTTAAAAACATACGGAAAAAGTGAGAAACTGGATGCTGAGGAGCAAGGTGAGGTCTGGAAAGATGCTTGGGCGTATAGCGATAAACATTGGGAACCAAAACCTCTTATGACCGTTGACTATAAAGTTGGGGTAACGAGAGAATCATCAGTAGAAGCGGATAGCAGTGCGGCTTCGATCTATGTTCCAGGAATGCTTGTACTTCTCATGCTGTACAGTTTTTTATATAACAGCTGGCCGATCAAAGACCGTGATTCCGGCATGCGCTCAAGAGTGCCTTACGCTGCCGGCCGGTTTTCGGTTTACTGGTTTGGTAATGCACTAGGTGTGTTACTTTTGCAGCTAACATTGCTGGTATTATTGTTTAGTTATGGCTGGTGGATGGATGAGTTAACGTTTAACGTGGCAACAATTTCTGGTCTGATCGGCTACGTCTTATTTCTTAACGCACTATCACTTCTGTTTGCTTATTTCGTGCATAGCAACCGCACATGGCAAGCAATCACACTTTTCGTCGTATTGTGCACATCGCTTCTAAGCGGAACTTTTTTTCCGAGTGATGAGCTATCAAGCTTTTTACAACGTGCTGCAGAGTGGACGCCCCAATATTGGATCGTATCAACTTTCAATCAAGAAACGCTTATGATTCCATTCATATTCGTGGGGCTAAGCATCGTTCTATACGTACTTTCAACTATAAAGGCAGGTGACAACGCTTGATTGCAGCAGAAAATTTGAAAAAGAAGTTTGGTAGAAAAGAAGTACTAAAAGAAATGAACTTCTTTATTGCAAGAGGAGAAACCGTCGGCGTTGTTGGCCCGAACGGTGCAGGTAAGTCAACGCTTTTAAGAATCCTCGCGACCCTTATGAAAGGCTCTGGCGGATCAGTTCAGATCGATGGGCTTGATGTGAGGAAAGAACAAAAAAGAATTCGGCAGAAAATCGGTTACGTACCGCAAGAAATAGCCGTGTATCATGAGCTAACAACACGCGAAAACTTACGATTTTTTGCGAAGTTGGCAAAAGGGTCGTCAGAAGAAAGATGGATGCAGCGCTGCGAGGAGTGGCGTCTGGCTGAGCACCTCGATAAAAAAGTAAAGCATTTGTCCGGTGGTAACCAGAGAAAGCTGAATATCTTGATCGCGATGCTTCATGACCCGGATCTTTTGATTCTAGATGAACCGACCGTTGGTATTGATATATCTGCAAAGCAAGAGATCGTAAACGATTTGCGCCAGCTGGGGAGAGAAGGGAAGACGATCCTTTATTCCAGTCATGACGCGCAAGAGCTCGAAACATTATGTACTTCTTTTTTGATTTTAAAAGAGGGGGAATTGCTTTTTTATGGATCGAAGCAAAAAGTGCGACAGTTCGGTTCGGTCGCACAATCTGAAAACTTTGCGGAAACGCTTGGAGAGATTGTTGGATGAAGTCTGCTAATGTTGGCAGGCTTCTTTTTTTATCCTGAATATTCCATTGTTAGAATCAAAGTGATAGACTATATGTGAAAACATTCACAAGGAGGCTGGGTTATGAATAAACACTTGTTGAGAAAAATGAAGTCAGCTCTTTTGGCGTCCTTTTTATTAACCATGTTATTAGGATTGTATCTAGTCTATGAATCTGGTTCAGCTGAAGGTTCTTTAGCTTTGGTGATCGTTTATCTATTTGCGTTAGCTGGTAACTTTTTTTATGGCATACCAGCATCTCTACTAATAGATTTGTTAATGAAAAAAATTGATAGATTTCATTTCTGGTTGTCGGGCTTTTTACATATTTTCTTTGCAATTATTTGTGCTACTCTCTTTTTCTTGTCTGAAGAATGGCAAAAGGGAGAGAAACATAACTTAAATTGAAAAAGATTGATGAATACTACCTTTATGGTCGGTTTCACTGTACTTACATTGTATTTAGCGCTTTACGTGCAAGAGTTACTAGAAAACAAAACGAACGAATATTACCTCATTCCTGCTGGTTATATAGGTAAAGTGACAGTGATATACGACATTGAAGATGAGCAACAACCAGACAAAGTGGGAGACTATAATAAAATAAAAATAAATAATCAGGGTTATGGGCTAACGGCGTTACCAGAACCAGAAGGTACATTTAATAACAAATACTTCTATATAGATGAAGAAGGTCGTAAAGAAAAGATTAAGGAAAAGTGTATTCATATTGGCAGTTCAGGATCTATTTCTAATGATAGTAGAGACTTTTTTTATCATTCTTTTACGGTCATTAATTCGGAATGTACAGACCACTTTTCTACTTATGGTAGTCAATATTTAGAGGATCATAGCATTGGTGTTGAAGAAATTTTACAAAAAGAAGGATTTGGAGATTTCGGATATTAATGAATAATATATTACTTTAAATCATTATTTTAGCACAATACTAAATTCGACAAGATTTTACAAGAAGACCAAATTCCTATTTTCCGTAACGCAAGCGTAAAACACAAGGTCTATTATTTATTGTAGGATAATAATAGATTACTTGGAAAATCAAAGGAGTTTGGGATAAATAATGAAAAAATGGATAGTTACATCAGTTTTAGGTGCAAGTTTATTATTATCGCCAATACAGGCGTTTGCAAATATTGGAGATCAAACACTTCGTCCAACAATGACACACTCAGATGTGAAAACACTTCAAACAATATTGCGAGATAAAGGTTACTTTACATATAGTGGTTCAACAACTACATATTTCGGTTCCTATACGAAGAGTGCGGTAATGAGCTTTCAACGTGCAAAAGGGTTGACAGCAGATGGGATTGCGGGTCGTAATACATTTAATAAACTAGGAGTCTATAATGTTAATAATGCCTATCTAGTTGATTATGCAAAGCGTTTCCAAGGAACTCCTTACGTATGGGGTGGAACAACAACTGCCGGGTTTGACTGTTCAGGATACATTAACTATGTTTTTAAAAACTCTCACAATATCGTTCTGCCACGTACGGTGAAAGACATGTGGAACCAAACAGGATATCGCGTATCTACTCAAGCTGTAGGAGACCTTGTGTTCTTCTCAACGACAGATTCCGGAGCTTCACACATGGGAATCTATATAGGTAATGGAAAGTTCATTCACGCTGGTTCTTCAACAGGAGTGACGATTTCAGATATGAACAACACTTATTGGAAGCCGCGTTACTTAGGAACAAAGCGTCTATAAATAATCATTTTAAGAGGAATGACTCTGCATTTGTAGAGGCCATTCCTTTTTTATGTACATATAACTATTAATAGACTAGTTCTTTGTTTGCACTTCTAGTGTTGATAACTTTTATTCTATACTTTTCAGTAATGGACTGATCAGAATGGTAACTTAACTCTGAAAAGAAACAAAATTGAGTTGCAGGATAGGTTGAGATAATTTGGTTAGATCAAATTCTGTTGCTCTGTACACTTCATCTATACAATCTAGGGCTACTCGTTCTAGACCTTTTTCGAATAGATTATCCATATTTTCAAAGTCAGTCATTATAGAAATGGTCGTTCCCATGCGATAATATGTAAACTTAACTCCAACTTGATTGTTCATATGAAAAGCCTCCGTGTTAAAAGTAAATTATGGGCAGTAAGTCTATGTTTATAAATTATTTAACTACTATGATTAAGAATGTTGAGCTAACAGGTTTTTCACAATAAATGAACATTAATAGTGTCTTTTTCTTTATCGGCTAAAGTCTAATGAATATTTAGGAATCCAAAGCGGAGTATAAGTACTTAAGAATTATAAAA
The DNA here is from genome assembly GCF_049537595.1 of Fictibacillus nanhaiensis. Lineage (GTDB taxonomy): Bacteria > Bacillota > Bacilli > Bacillales > Fictibacillaceae > Fictibacillus > Fictibacillus nanhaiensis_F. Next base: position 30,261 of record NZ_JBMULM010000004.1, on the reverse strand, counting down.
GAAAAGAAGTGCAAACCAGTGTTTGCACTTCTTTTCTAATTCTTATCCTAGAACAAGATTCTTGCCCAAGGATCGCAGCAATGATGTTGCTTTTTCTTAGCTTTTTTGTACTTCTTGCACTTCAACACTTCGTAGCTAGAAGATGAAGATGAAGAAGAGGACGAAGAAGATGAAGAGGATGATGAAGAAGATTCTTCACAAACCCATTCTACTTTCTTGTAACACTTCTTTTCATGCTTCTCATGCTTCTCGTATTTGCAGTGGTCGTAGTTTCCACACTTGTTACACATTAATCGTTTCACCTCACAAATTGATACCGACTTCCAATTGGTTTCGGTTTCTGTATATCATATGTAGAGTCAGACAAGTTGCTTAGACGAACGTTGAGATTTTAAGAAATTGGGGTCTGACCCCATACAAATACAAATTCCTTTAATTTGTTCTTCTCAGAAATACACCGGAGAACAACAAGATAAAATTAATAAACGAAAAATCCACGCTGCAACCGCAGCGTGGTTTTTCATTACTTCGTAGGTTCTTGTATGAACATTCCTTCTTTAGCGAAAGCAAAGTGAATGGCATGCTTTAAGTTTCTGAAATATGTACTTTCTCCTAGAGAATATTGGTGTTTTGTAATTTCCATACTTAATTCAGGTGAGATACCTACCAGAAGCGTTTCCATTCCAAATAATCTTGCAGAAGAAACAAGCTTGTTCAACATACCGACCATTTCCGTGTCAATAGATTTGATACCTGTAAGATCTAAGATCACGAACTTAGCACGGTGTTGAGGAAGTGCAGTAAGAGTATGCTCTAACATATCGTTTGAACGAAGTTCGTTGTATTTACCGATTAACGGTATAACTACGATATGATCAGTTACTGGGATAATCGGAGAGGAAATCTCTCGAATGAGATCCGTTAACTCTCTTGTTCGGTCTTCAACCATAGCTTCTAGCTTCATGATCTCACGCTGTTCTTCACGTTGAACGAGATCGCGGATGTTATCTTTAGGTGTTATAGGTGATTCTGAGATTTTTAATTTCATCGTGGTAGGGTCAGATTCGTTTTCTAAAACCTCATACCACATGTTGGTTTGAAAAAGTCCAGTGAAAACGCCAGCCCAATGGCCAGGTAAGAAACGACCCATGCGTTCGCTGTTCTGCGCTTTTTTTACCTTCGTTTCCCAGCTGTTTGTAATGGTAATAACAGCTTCTTTTTTTTCTATATCAAGCTCTATGTATGTTTTCCCCCAACCAGCTGATGCATAGATCGTAGGTAATGATTCAGCGGAAATCTCAATATCACCAATCGTTCTTATGTAAAAATCACTAACGATTAATCCAGTCCGATACCCAGCCGTTTCAAAAACAAGGTCCGCGGTTCCTTCTCCTGTGATCTCTTCAATAGAATCGAGAAACACCTTGAATGCTGAATCAATCCAAAACAGCATGACATCTTGGCCTTCAAATTGAAATATACCTTTTGTTGTGTCCCAATGAAAAGAAGAACCGTTAACATCTACACTTTTTTGAGATTTCATTAGTTGATTTGGCGACTGCTTCATTTATAATCCTCCATAGACAAAAATAGTAGACACCCTTTTCCTGTACCCTATTTCATTCATCATTAAACATTTGTGTGGGGCCAGACCCCACACAAATACAAAAACCACATTATGTACTTCCCACGAAGACACAAAGAGAAAATCAACAACGTAAAAACCACCTGATCATAATCAGGTGGTTAATTTTGTTTGTTTTTCCATTTATTAAATTCTAAGAACTCTTTAAATTGCTCTTTGCTTACACCAGATCCCATGGCTTCTTTTACTAAATCCGCCCATTCTTGGTCTAAGTTTTTTGTGTCGACTTCAGGTTTTATCAAGTGGTCAACTGAAATATTCAAAACATCCGCAATCTTTTCCAAGAGCTGAATTGAAGGATTTTGTTGGATATTTCTTTCAAGTGCACTTATATATGATTTTGCTACCCCCGCTTTATCAGCTAAAGCTGTAATGGAGAGCCCTTTTTCAGTGCGGTATTTTTTTACACGTTCACCAATCATCATCTGCAACCCCATTTAAGTAGTAATTTGCCTTTATTATATCTTTCTACAAAAGGGAAGTAAATAAATTCCGTGACCAGTTTACTACTTATTTTCTTGCAATGAAAAACCTTCCATCAGAGAAATGGGATTCTGTAAAAAACTCATAACTTCCTCTTTAGTGAAACCCTGATCTCTCGCTTCTTTCATCAATTCAATCCACTCGTGATCTAACGTCAAAGTATTTTCCACTAAAAAATCCCTCCAGAAAGTATGTATTGTCCAGGTAACCCGGCCATCATAGCTTAATAGCTTTAGATCCGTGGCTTTGCGCCCATTTCTTTCGAATATGTTTGCCCTTGACTGAAGGATAATTAGGTATAAGTTCCTAACACAAATTGATTATATACAAGCGAAAAAGAAAATGTTGTCAGAAAATGGCTGAAATGTAAATGTAATATTAAATATTTTTTAGGAACCCCATAAAACGATAAAAAGGGATTGCTGTAGGTCTTATGGAACAAGTATGTGAATGGTTTTTAAGGTGTCTACCTAAATAGTCGAGAGGATGATCGAACTTGAAAAGCAATTTACCTTTAAAATTGTCGAATCAACTCAGTTTACCTGTCATTAACGCTCCTATGTTTTTAGTTTCAAGTCCCGAAATGGTCCTTGAAAGCTGCAAAAATGGAATTATAGGAACCTTCCCTTTATTGAATGCAAGAACCTCCGATCTCTTAGAGAATTGGATGAAGCATATTTCAGAAGAACTCCATAAATCACAAACAGAAGATCCATCTGCAAAGATAGCTCCTTGGGGCGTGAACTTAATCGTTCACCGTACGAATAAACGGTTTGAAGAAGATTTAGAGTTGATAAAAAAGTACGAACCGCCAGTAGTGATTACCTCGTTAGGTAATCCAAGTGATGTAGCTCTAATTGTTCATGGTTACGGTGGACTTGTATTCTCTGACGTCATTTCACTTGATCATGCACGCAAGGCTGCAAAAACTGGCATAGACGGGTTGATTCTAGTGTGTAGTGGCGCGGGTGGCCATGGTGGTACTCTAAATCCATTTGCTTTCTTAAAAGCGGTAAAAGAATTCTGGGATGGAATGACGATTCTAGCTGGGGCGATTTCTACGGGTGAGGAGATTCTTGCTGCGAAGATTCTTGGAGCTGACCTCGTGTATATGGGCACCCGTTTTATTGCGACACAAGAATCATCTGCCAGCGAAGAATACCGACAGATGCTGATTGAATCAACGCTTGAAGATCTCGTTTATACGGACGCAATAAGCGGAATCAAAGGGAATTATCTGCTTCCATCACTCCAAAGAGCGGGATTCGATGTAGAGAATTTAATGAAACAAGATTCTATAGACCTTTCATTCTCTGAAACGAAAGCAAAAGCATGGAAAGATATATGGTCTGCTGGACAAGGTGTAGGTAGCGTTAAGAAAATTTCAACTGTAAAAGAAGTAGTGGATGACTTGAAAAGTGAATATCAAAAGGCACTAGATTCTAAGGAATCAATTAGCACAGCAACTTAATTGATAGTCCTTTAGAACTAAAATCCCCCAAATACACTGTGGATAAACGTGGTTTTGGGGGATTTTGTTAATTTTCTTTTTTATAAAGCTCTAGATTGGTTTCTGTTTGTAAGCTGATATCATAATGAGTTTTCCAATCCTGTATAATTAGCATTTGTTGAGATTTCTCTTCATAATAAAACTCTGATGAAGTCTTCTCTAGAAATGGTTCACCAAGTTGATTTACCCAATTTTCTACATAGGCTCTATCTAATGTTTTGAAACCAATGTAGCTGACTTTTCCTTTTCCTGGTTCGCTAATTTCAAAATATAAATCGCTCTCTTCTGCTGCATTTTTAAATTTCCAACTCGCATAAACGGGTGAATGATAATCTTGGTCATTATAGTTGTCATAAGGCCCTAATGTTTGAAGAGCTTCCTCTAAAGTAACTCCACACGGCATGGCCGTGTCCTTTCCTGTGAATTTTTTTATCCCTCCATATTTTCATTGGAAAGAGGAGAAGAGAAGAATAGAGCGAAAGTATAAGTATTATCTTTATGTTAAGAAACCGTGTAAACTGTAAGGAATTGATTACAACATATATGAAACAAAATTTTGAATGGAGGTGTTACCATGAATTTATTCACATCTATTACCGAAGAAAGTTTTTATTATTTAATTCGAGACTACGGATTTTCTGAACCGGTCGATACTGATGGGAGCTGGAAGACAACCTTCTCTTATGTAAGCGATCAACTGGAAATTGAGATTGAGTTAAATTATAGAGATATGGACACTTTTATCTTCTTAAGATGCTTAGAAGATAAACAGGAGGAACCGTCTGCTCGCATGCAGTTAGAAGAAATTATCGACACTGAACCAGTTAAAAGTAACGGCAATCAAACAACCATCGAGGAGTTTGAAGAAGCCATCATAAAAAAAGCTGCGTTGCTAAAACAAAATCTCCACCAGATCATGAAACAAAAAGAAAAGATCTTTTCATAAGCAACCAAAAAAGATAACTCCACACACGAGTTATCTTTTTATAATTTTTATGAAAAAGTAAGAGCGAATACGATTGAAATAACGAGATAACCAGCAAACATTAAGACAGCCAAGAATGCTCCTTTTCCACTCGTTCCACCGCGTTTGCGAAGTTCATGCATCTTTTCTTCTTCACTAATACAAAGCTGATTAACTGCATGCACTTGTTTTTCTGCGTGCTTTCTATAAAACATATTTCCTGTAATCCCTAAAGCCCCCGCAAGACCATAGCCCAGACCTTGACTGATTGCCGCTCCGTCAATTCCTATAAATAAAGTAATGATGTCGATTGCTAAAAAACCAAGAATAATGTAAACGACAGGCTTGAGCATCTTTCTGTATCCAAGCCAAAAAATCGTTAACAAACAAGCGGCCCAGTTCCAGCTGTTGTCTTTTTGCCATTTTCTTAAATAAAAGTCTTTCTTCTTTTCTCCGACAAATTCAGCGAGTTTAGATTCCTCACCAACCAATCGGTCAGAGCTTGATAAACTTGCGCCTGTTTGGGTAGATTGATTCAAGCCGCATTTCTCCTTCCATAATACTTAATGATTATCCCAATGAAGTCTATCATTCCAACAGAGTGAAAACTAACCATTATATTCCATTTTTTGTGTCTCTTTAAACCTAGTAAATGTCATTTATACATTGTGTTCTTTATAAAGAATTAATTATTGACAGTATCTAACAGACCTGCTATATTGAAAACAAATTAGTTCTATTTAAAGAACAAACTAACTATAAAAAGAACAACACACCGTGTTTCTATTTTTTTTACCTATAATGTTCTTTATAAAGAACGAATTTTCTGTTGGATTGGAGTGATTAAAAATTCGTATCCTTTTTATGTTTATTTGCTCTTTATTAATCATTACTGGCGACGGCCATCAAGAGGAAAAAATAATGGTTAAGAACAAAACCCAATCCCACAATGCAAGTATTTCAAATGTGGATTATCAACCAAAAACTATCATTCAGGGACCGCATCTGCAATCGCAACCACAACCTAAGTCACGTCAAGGTCAATGGCAATTGATCTGGAATGATGAATTCCAAAATGGAGCTTCCTTTAAGGATTGGAACCTACAGGATTGGCCTTCTAATAAAAATGGCGAATGGCAATATTACACACCTGAAAATGTGAAAGTTAGAGCAGGAAACCTAGTAATAGAGAGTAAGAGAGAGAGATTTAAGGGGAGGGAATACACTTCAGGCGCACTGACTACTGAAAATAAACTGGAATTTACTTATGGAAAGATAGATATACGAGCAAAACTTCCAAAAGGACAAGGAGTGTTCCCTGCTTTCTGGTTAGTTAACTCTATGAACGGAACTTGGCTGCCTGAAATCGATATGATGGAGAACTTGGGAAATGCTCCGAATGAACTCTATTTTGTCGTTCACTGGCAGGATGCGAATGGAACGAAAAAGAGAGATTTTACACATTTTATCAGTAAAGATGTCGACTACTCAAAGGACTTCCACCTATACAGTCTCATATGGGAAAAAGATAGAATCATTTGGTTAGTAGATCATCAAATCGTTTTCCAAACAAAGCACTTTTCTCCATCTACGCCTTTATTTCTTTATTTAAATACAGCAATAGGTGGTAATTGGCCAGGACCACCTAGTTCATCAGACCAATACCCTAAGGAATTGCTAATAGATTATGTGCGAGTCTATCAAAAACATGACGGGAGTGGACAATAATGCTGTTTACTTATATTTCATTGGGAATCTTCCTGGCTTTTGTAATTTTTCAGTCACTATATATATTCATTCCACTATTCAAAAATGAGAGTAAAAAGGTAAAGGAAATCAAAAAGAACTATACGTTTTCTGTCATTGTTCCTGCCTACAATGAGGAAAAGGTAATGCGGCATTGTTTAATTGGGTTTCTGTATTCAAAGTACCAGGGTGCAGAGTTAATTATCGTAAATGACGGGTCAACCGATAACACGCTCCACTATTTAAACAAACTATTGGCTTTTAAGATATGTAATAGAAAAATAGATAAAAAGTTGAGTTACCAGTTAATAAAGAATACGTACCAATCGAGAAAGTTTCCAAATATATATGTAATCGATAAAATAAATGGCGGAAAAGCAGATGCACTAAATGCCGGAATTGATTTTAGCCAGAACGAAATCGTAGTGACGTTAGATGCAGATAGTTATTTGGAAAAGCATGCTTTAAAGGAAATGAATGCAAAATTTCAAGAAGAAGACGTTATCGCATGTGGAGGAAACGTGCTTATTGCACAGGCTTTTACAGGTGATTTTCAAAACCTGAAACCGACATTTAAAATTAAAGGTGTTATTAAGTTTCAGTTTCTGCAGTATTTAACGGCATTTTACCTTCATAAGAGAGCACAAGCATCCATTGGTGCGATTACCGTTATTGCAGGGGCATTCGGTGCGTTTAGAAGAGAAACACTTTTTAACATAAACGGGTTCAGGAAAACAATCGGCGAGGATATGGATATCACACTCAAACTGCACAAATACATTAAAGAAACGAAAAGTAAGAAAAAAATAGCTTTCGTACCAACAGCCATATGTTACACAGAGTGTCCGAGCACGTTAAGAGATATGTTCAAACAAAGAGTGCGTTGGCAAAAAGCCTTTATCGATTGTCTGGTGCATTACAGAACTTGTTATTTTCATAAATTTTCGATCCGTTTTTCTCTTTTTTTCTTAGTCGATCAATTTATTATCGGCACATTAAATGCTTTTCCCTTTGTGATATCTCCCATCTTACTCATATACAACCAAAGTAATATGATTCTATTGTTTTTGCTTGGACTTGGAGCTGTGTTCCTTTTTATGTATCAAAGCCTAACAACCTTATACGTATCCTTCTTACACGGAGTTAAATTTTCTAAGGCAGATATTGCGAGAGTACTGTTATTTCTTCCATTTGAGATCTTTGTTTATCGAATGATCAATCTTTCATTTGTCGTATACGGAACGGTATCTTATTTCTATAAATCACAATCGTGGGACAAGTTAGAGAGATCCGGAAATGTAGAATGGAATGGAGTGAAGAAAGCATCATGAATGAGCTCATTTCTAAGTTTTCCGTAGCGTTTGGCTTTCTTGTTCTATTGTGTGGTTTAGGATGGGGAATTGGGTTTGTTATCAATGAATATGAAATTCTCGCAAAAGAACACAAAGGGCTATTACCTGCTAGTCAGCAAATTTCGTTAGAAAGCTGTGAAAATGGATCGGAAAGAAAGGTACGGACTTTTGCAGTTGATGGACAAGCGGGGAGTGATATTCCTATTTTAACGTATCACCGCATTATTGATGATAAGGATATTGAAGATCGGCATTATATCAAAGGGGAAATAAACCCGATGATTGTTAAAAAAAGTGATTTTAAGAAACAGATGAACTATTTGAAAAAAGAAGGATATGTTACCTTAACGCTCAATGAACTATATTCTTTTTTATTAAACGAGATGCCCATTCCAGAGAAAAGTGTGGTCTTAACGTTTGATGATGGATATAAAGATAATTTTGTGGAGGCTTATCCCATATTAAAAGAGTATGATTTTAGAGCAGTGAACTTCTTAATTACAGGTACAACTACGAATAGAGTCCACACGTATACGCCTGAATATGTTCAATATTTTAGTGCAGTGGAGTTACGAAAAGGGTGTGATGTGTTTGAGTATCAGAGCCACACATATAGTTACCACAAAAAAGAAAAAATCAGCGGTAGAGCTAACAAAACCCCTTACTTACTCTCAAAGTCTAAAAGTGAAGTAGCAAAAGATATAAAAACGAGTATTTTTCAACTAGGTGGCGAGAAATTAGCCTTTGCTTATCCGTACGGTGAATATTCGCCAGAAACGATTAAGGTCTTAAAAAAGGCAGGATTTAAAATGGCGTTTACGACTGAAGAAAGACTAGCCAGCAGCAAAGATCATCTTTTTGAGATCCCACGATTTCAAATCTTCTCAAAAACTACATTTAAAGAATTTAAACAGTACGTAAAGTAATGAATGAAACGGGTGGGTTGGAGGGGTAGTCATGATCGGTACGAGGATACGAAATCTAAGGATTGAAAAAGGAATGACCTTAACAGAACTTGCAGAAAAGGCAGGAATTGCGAAATCCTATCTCAGTAATATCGAAAGAGATCTTCAGAACAATCCTACATTTGAATATATTAATAAGGTTGCAAAAGCTCTAGATATTGAACAGGAAAGGTTATTGATTGGGACGAAGTGTACTGCGGAGAATGAAGAATCTCAAAGTGATTTTGCTATTTTTAGAAAAGCAATAGCACGTATGGATGATAGCCAATTAGAAGAACTCATTGAATATATAGAATTTACAATTTGGAAAAGGAAACAAACTAATTAAAACCCCACTGCTCTCTGCTTATTTAACATTTTACAATTCAAATGGGCTGTAAAGGGTTCCAATTTTCTAAAAAATATTGTAAAATAATTTGAAAATAAGGTTTCGTTTTATCGGAATTGGGGAAGGAGAGTATATTTGGGGATGAAACATATTACATCAGGGTTTGGATTTGCGTTTATCTTCTTAGCCGGTTTATTTGCTTTAGGACTTTATCAAACAGTGATGGTATGGGGGAATATTAATTTGTTCTTTGAACGAATTATGGGACTGACTTCAACTTCATTTATTTCTTCCATACTTCTATTCTGGTCCATCACGAGTGCTTTTTGGATTTTAAGTTTAAAAGTTTTAGATATCGCACATCAGACTGAATTATACAATACGAAGAATGCGATCTTTGGAATGTTGTTTTTGTTCTTTGCGGTTCCATTCGGAATTTGTGTACAAGTGTATCATGCGCTTAATATTAATGGAGGCGTAACAACACTCACTACTGCAATGTTCATTATGACGATTGTGTCATTCATTTTTGGATTTGTTGTTAAGTTTAGAAAAACGGCTCGTTAAATCAAAGACTAATACTCTCCCTCTAGAGTATTAGTCTTTTTTATGTAAATGCAAAGTAAAGATTTTGTAAATTTTTTATTACAAAACAGGTTGTAAAATTCAGATAATTTTGTATAATGATAGTAATCGAATATGGACGGGAAGAGACCATGAGAAGAAACCCAATTTGTAATCCTTTCTTTTGAAAGGGTTTACATTGGTGTTTCTTCTCTTTTTTCTTTGCCGAAAAATCGATCATAAACTTATAGGGGGTTGAATGATGAAAAGGTCTTTTTCAATTTTTACTTCTGTATTTTTAATGATGAGTATACTCTTACTCACGGCATGTGCGGGTGATCAAGATTCTGGTGGTGGGGATGGAAAAGGGGAAATTACATTCTACTCTCCAGAGACTCCTGATATGACGAAGGAACTTGGACAAAAATTCGAAGAGCTTCATGATGGATCTGTTAATGTTCAGTACGCAGGTACGAACGTACTCGTGAACCGCATGATGGCGGAAAAAGATAATCCCCAAGGTGATGTTTGGTACGGAGGGGGAGGCATCCTTCCGTTTGAAGCGGCTGTTGACAAAGGGATTATCGGAAAATACATTCCTGACTTTGCAAAAGATTGGGATACGGTGGAAGACGGAATTAAAGTGAAGCATGAAGATGGGAAGTATGTTGGTGTTGAAGTGTTCGTACTCGGTTTTGCTTATAACACGGACCTTGTAAAAACGGAAGAAGCGCCAAAGACTTGGGATGATCTTCTTGATCCAAAATGGAAAGGGAAGATTCAGTTCTCTAATCCGGCAGCATCAGGTACGGCAACACTTATGGTTTTAAACCAGATGATGCAGCGCGGTGAAGCGGAAGGCTGGGACTACTTCAAAAAGCTAGTGGACCAAGCGAACTCCATGCCAGATTCAGGCTCTGCTCCAACAAAAGCTGTATCCATGGGTGAAGCACACATTGGTGTAGGATTCGATTTCATGGCATACGAGCAGAAAGCCAAGGGAGAGAGTGTGGACTTTGTCGTACCGGATAAGACGCCGATCCTAGTTAATCCAGTGTCTATCGTTGAAGGAGGACCGAATCCTGAAGGCGGTAAGAAATTAATCGACTTCTTATTATCAAAAGAGGGTCAACAAATCTTAGCAAACTGGTACCATATCCCGATCAATCCAGATGTGGAATCCAAAACACCTCTTACACTTGAAAAAGTAAAATCTCATGCCGTAGATCTAGATATTGATTGGGTGAATGAGAACTATGACCGTGTAAGAAACGAGTGGAAAGAGAAATTTCAGTAATACACATTAGGGGTGGTAGAGAATGGGTTCAGTTAAAGTTTCACAACTAACAAAAGAGTTTTCTGGTGTTCATGCCTTGAAAAATGTAAACCTGGATATCCAAGAGGGCGAGTTTTTCGCTCTTCTTGGACCATCAGGCTGCGGAAAAACAACAACAATGAGATGTATCGCGGGCTTTGAACAGCCAACTTCAGGAACCATTCAAATCGGAGAATCAAAAGTAAACCATATTCCTCCGAACAAAAGAAACTGTGGGATGGTGTTCCAAAGCTATGCGCTCTTTCCGCACATGAACGTATTTGAAAATGTCGCCTACAGCTTAAACATTAAACAATTAAATTCAAGCAACATGGCGGCAAAACTTCCAATCTATTTAAGACTTCTCAACAGAAAATTAGGAAAGTATCCGAAGCCAATCGAGCAAAAGGTAATGGAAATCCTTCAATACGTGGAACTCGATAAGCACGCAACACGCCTCACAAGTGAACTGTCTGGCGGTCAGCAGCAGCGTGTGGCACTGGCTAGAGCACTTGTTATGGAACCGGCTGTTCTTTTAATGGATGAACCGTTGTCCAACCTCGATCAAAAGCTGCGCCACTCGATGCGTAACACGATCCGCCGCATTCAACAAGATCTTGGGATCACAACGATTTTTGTAACACATGACCAAGAAGAAGCAATGAGTATGGCAGACAGAGTTGCCGTTATGGATAGTGGGGAAGTGAAGCAGATCGGAACACCGATTGAGCTCTACAGCAGGCCGTCTACACCATTCATTGCAAATTTTGTCGGTACGTCAAACGTGTTAAAAGGAATGGTAGTGGGTCAGGAGAATGGCTATTCCGTCGTAAAAGGACACGGCTTTCTGATCAAATCGACAAACCACGTAGAGCAAAAAGAAGTAAACGTTATTGTTCGTCCTGAAAACATTAAAGCATTCAAACCAGGAACAATCAGCTCTGATGAGTTAACTAACATTATTGAAGGAACGGTTCTCGTTTCGACGTATCTAGGTTCTATTGTTCGGTACGACATTCAAGTAGAGGAATACCAGCTAGTGGTGGATACTACGTTTGTTCCAGGTGAGGCAATCCTAAAAGAAGGAGAGAAGGTGCAGTTAACCATCGATCCTGAGAGGGTGTTGTTAATATGAAGAACCGTCTCAGCTCTTTTAACGGACTCACCCTTGTAAAGGTTTTGATCTATCTTTTCTTTGGTGTTTTTCTGTTGCTTCCTCTTGTTTCGGTATTCTTAGTTAGTTTCACAGGTCAACCTATTAATCTGCTCGGCTCGATCACCAATTCAAACATTCTACAATCGACCATTGATAAGTTCAGTTCAGCGTCATTTGATAACTACGAAAAGATTTTTACGAACAAAACATACTTTTCAGCGGTTCAAAATAGCTTAGAGCTCGCAATTCTAGTCTCATTGATCGTCATCGTAATGTGTATACCAATCGCTTATGGGATCGCGCGTACGACAATGCCGTTCAAAAGGACAATCGCAGCACTATGTACGATCCCACTAATCGTTCCAACATTTATCTCAGCCTATGCAATCATCATCATGTTTGGCCGCGCCGGCTGGGTGACGTATATCTACAATTCTCTTGGCGGGGAAGGGATGCTGCTCGATCCGTACTCGATGGCTGGAATCGTGCTCGTCCAAGTTTTCTTCTTTTTCCCGTATGCTCTTTGGCCGATGGTTGCTGCATTTAAAGTGAGTGACATCTCGCTTGAGGAAGCATCGCTGAACTTAGGTGCAAGAAATTGGTTCACGTTCATTTTTGTCACGTTTCCGCTCGCGATTCCGGGTGTGATCTCAAGTGCACTCTTAATCTTCACCGTTTCGTTCTCTGATTTTGGGACGCCAATCATTCTTGCTCCTAAAGATCTGAACTTGCTCGTTGTTGAAGCGTACCGTGAAATTGCGGGATTCTTTAACTGGGGAGGAGCGGCAATCTTAACCGTAATCATGGTACTCGTTGCAGCGTTCTTCTTCTGGCTGCAGCACCTTTTTACAAAAGGAAAGAACTATGGATCTGTTTCTGGAAAACCGAAGCAACAGAAGCTGAATGATGCAAAAGGATTAACGCGCACTTTGTCTGTTTATTCTTTGGCGATTGTTATCATTCCCGTGCTAGCGATGTTATCCATCGTGCTGCAATCACTTGCGACAACTTGGGGGAAGAATCCTCTTCCGAACGGTTACACGCTATCACACTATCAAACCATTTTCACAAGCTCGATGGGCAACATTCAAAACTCTATTGTTCTTGCACTGGGCGCTTTAATCCTAAGTGTAATCATCGCGACATTCGTATCGTATTTCGTTGTCAGACAGAACTCTTCTAAACTTGATTTCATGACTTCGATTCCACTCGTAGTTCCAGGTATCGCGTTTGGTATCGCACTTATCCAAACGTTTAACACAGCACCACTTCATCTTACGGGAACGGCACTTCTGTTGATTGTCGCTTATACGATCAGAAGACTTCCGTACATGGTTCGTTCAACGATGGGTACGATGCGTGCGATTAAGCAAGACATTGAAGAAGCAGCGGTTAACCTAGGTGCAACACCGTTAACAGCAGCAATTACGATCATAGGACCACTGATGCTTCCAGGTATCGCGGCCGGGTCTATCCTTGTTTTTATCACCGTTATCAAAGAAACGAGTATATCTATATTATTAGCGCCTGCAGACTGGGCACCAATGAGTCTAGCCATATTCCAGAACATTTTGCGCGGTGAATATTACACAGCAGCGGCGATGTCGGTCGTGCTCGTCATAATCGTTTTAATTCTCCAAGCAATAGCTAACCGCATTTCGAAAAATCAACTATAAGATGGATGGTGGAGGAAGAACATTGACTAGAGGGTTTATTTTTGATTTGGATGGAACGGTTTATTTAGATGAAGTGATGATTGAGGGTGCGGCAGAGGCAATCGCCGCCCTCAAACAGCGGGGAGATAAGGTCGTTTATTTAACGAACAAATCGATATCAACCCGCATGGATTATGTACAAAAACTTCGTAAGCTAGGTATTGAAGTGGAGTTGGACGAAGTGATCAACTCGAACTTCATTACCGCAAAATATTTAAAAGAAGCATTAGAGACTGGAGAAGCAGCCCTAGTGATTGGCGAGCAGCCGCTATTAGAAGAACTAAAAGACGAAGGCATCCCCATCACGTATGACGCAAAGCAAGCGAAGTTTGTCGTCCTCGGCTGGGATCGCCAGTTCAGCTATGAAAAAATCAATCTAGCTTTTCAAGCTTGGCTCAACAAAGCGACGATTATTGCCACGAATCCAGACCGAACCTGCCCCGTCCTTGGTGGAGAGATTCCGGACTGTGGTGCCATGATTGGAGCCCTAGAAGGTGTGACCGGTCAGAGGATCGAGTCAATCACAGGAAAACCCTCCAAGTGGATGGCAGAATACGTAGTCTCTCAAGTTCTGAAACTAGATCCTTCTCAGTGCTATATGGTCGGTGACCGGCTTGAGACTGATATCCGAATGGGCATCGAAAATGGATTGCAGTCTGTTCTTGTGATGACAGGTGTGACGAATCAAGAAATGTTAACAAAATCTTTATACAAGCCGTCCTATGTTCTTGATAGTATTAAAGAGGTAGTAAATCTATAGATTGAAATTCCACATGCGGGGATCGCCAGAGGACACAGCGAGTGCTCCAGCTTCAAGCGCTAACAGGATATCCTCTTTTTCTTGAATCAATCCGCCGACGATGAGAGGAAGCTTGAGCTGGCGCGACAGCTGGTCAATTACTTTTGGCATCAATCCAGGCAACACTTCTACAGCATCTGGCTTACACGATTTGACCATCTCAATGCCTTTTTGTATGGCAGCACGATCAATTAAGAAAATCCGTTGAATGGTGATCAGTCCTTCTTCTTTTGCATACTTGATCATGTTGATCTTCGTTGTGATAATGCCGGTTGGTTTTAACACGTCGGCAATGTATTTAACGGCACTTCTAGAATTGGACAAGCCCTCCATAAAGTCGAGATGAATGAAAATATACATACCTGCTTCACGAAGCTGATTAATATAATTTTCAACAGTTGAGATGTCCCCTGTTAAAAGAAAAGCAATGTTCGCTGAACTTTTAATCGCTTTATCAATATCTTTCTGATCTTTAATTGAAGCGATAATCTGTGATTCTACCATATTAACAAGTTCCATATCCTTCCCACCCCGTATTCATTTTTTGAATATTTATACTATTTCTCTAAGAAGAGTTTACCATATGTTAGAAGAAATGCACGGTACACATGACTTATTTCAAGTCTTTTGAGGAGGTGAACTAGGTCTTTTTGCTCAGTGTTTCACAAACTATTATTTCAGGAGGGTGTTTAGTAACGTGAAAACTCATTCTATGCGTCAATTGGTCGTAACGTCTGCCTTAGCACTAAGTCTTGTGGTTCCACAAGTATCAAGTCCGGTAAAAGCGAATGACACGGTTATTGTAAACGAATCTTTTGATGGTATAAGTAACGGAGCGCTTCCGAATGGCTGGAAAGTGGTTGAAGGAGATGGAAAGGTACAGGATGGAAAGCTTGTGTTGAGTTCGCCCGCAACGAGTAAGCCTGCACGAGTAGTTGTACCTCTCGCGGATGATAATAATGGAAACTATGTATTTGAAGCAGACATGACCTTTGTTTCCGCAGTCGAAAATACACGCTGGGCATCGATCATGTATCGTGTACAAAACGAGAACTATCCGTATTACCAGTTTGCAATTAGACGTGGAACGACTGCGCTAAATGGACTGGAGTTTGCAGAACGTACCGAAAAGAATGCCTGGAATGTTACAGAAACCAATTTTTACAAAGAGGACTTTGCATATAACAGAAGTTATCATCTAAAAGTAATTACTAGTAAAAATCGTGTGCAACAGTTTGTGAATGGAGAACTTGTTGTCGACACTGCTGGAGCATCTAAATGGCAGAATGGTGATATTGGATTTCAAGCACAAGGTTCTACAGTACAATACGATAATGTTAAATTAACTTCGTTTAGCGGTGAACTGCCACCAGTGCCGAGTTCAGGAGCCCTCCTCCCAGAAGAGGCACCAACAAACATGATTAACGCACCGACTTTAATTGAAGGACCTGGTGTTACTTCTTACAATGACCAAACCGCATCAGCTTTTTTACAAGTGGAAAATAGAGATGGTAGTTTGTACGGTAACGGAAAACTGTTAAAAGACCAGTTAAATAGGCTTAAAGCGAAGAAGATTCCAGTCTTACATATTGAAAAGACTGGAATAGAAGAAGCAGTAGTTACAGCTTTAAACGAGACGTCTACAACCGATGTACAAATTGTTTCAAGCAACACAGAAATTATTAAAGCTATTAAAGAGATAAACCCAAAAATTCGCGGCGGACTTGTTTATGATAAAAGCGCACTAAACAAGCATGACTTGCAGCAGATCGTGGAAGACGTTCACGAGAGTGGTAGTAAGATGGTGATGATTCCGTTAAAGAATCTTACTGCGGATAATATCTATTACCTGCACAATCGGATGGTTTCAGTTTGGGGTGTTGGTGGTGACACAATGGCGGATACGCATGAACTACTTCATTTAGGTGTTGACGGAATCGTAACGAACCAGCCAGCAAATGCCGTCACTGCGTTCAGCCAATATCCTGAAAGAACGATTATTCAGCGTCCGATCGTTGCGGCTCACCGCGGTGTTCCATCACTTGCTCCTGAGAATACGATGGTCGGTTACCGCATTGCGTACGATCTAGGTGCCGATCAGATTGAAACAGATGTGCAGATCACGAAGGATGGACATCTTGTCATTATGCATGATAACACGGTTGATCGAACGACGAACGGAACAGGAGCCGTTGATCAGTTAACGCTCGAAGAAATTCGCTCGCTTGATGCGGGAATTAAGTATAATGAGAAATTTGCGGGTGAAAAAGTACCGACGTTGAGAGAGTTCCTACAAGCGTTTAAGGGTAAAGACGTCGTGCTTCTAGTTGAACTAAAGGACCATGGAATCGAACAGCAAGTAATCGATGAGATTAAGAGTGAAGGCATGATGGATCAAGTTTCGATGCAGAGCTTTTATCTAGACAGCATGCAACTAATGAACGAGATAGCGCCTGAGCTGCCGATTGGGTATCTGTTTTCTGCTGGTGAGCCAAAATCGTTAGATGCAAAATTAAAGAACGCCAAAAAGATGGTTGACTATGGGACGAGCAATGATGTGACGCTGAATGCAAGTTACGGCACGGTGTACGCTGAGTTCATAAAGTACATGCGTCAGCGCGGTCAGATGAGCATGCATTGGACGTTCCGAGCAGAGGCGCCGTTTGTGGACAAGTTGAAGCAAGGATTGATTGGCCCAATCACGGATTACACGCAATGGTTAACTGCTTCACCAATCCAACTGGAAACACCATTAAAGAAGCTTAACTTGAATGTAGGAAAAGAACACACGGTAAATGCGAAAGCCAAAGTGAGTTATCGCGTGGATCAGCGCGAAAATATTGAGACTGAACTTTTCGTGGCTGATGATAACGGCGTCGTGAATGTTAATGGGAATACAGTTGAAGCTGTTGCACCAGGTAAAGCGCAAGTTTTTGTTAAACATACGTTTGAAATGTTAGGTGAAGAGTGGAATTTGGTTTCTGAGCCGATCGAAGTGACGGTGAAATAGCGTAATAGTGAGGAGCTGAGCTCTTTTTTATAAACTTTTCTATTGTGAGAGTGCTATTTAATACTTAACCGCGTGAAAACAACAGCATCCTGCGCGGAACAAGGCTTGATGTGCGCGCAACTTAGGCTCAACTGCCCGTAAATTTAACTCAACTGCGTGAAAAATATGTAATCGTGCGCGAAAGTGTAATAATTATAAGAACACGTACCGTAAAATAAATGTGCCCTATAAAAGTATGGCCCTCCTTCAAAGAGAAGGAGGGCTAAACTATTAACTATCTATTACTCATACCATACTCTTAATAATGATGTTCTGAACAATCAGGAGCACTCCATTCACTGACCAGTAAAAAGGCAGGATGGCAGGACCGCTAATAGACACCATAAAGATGACAATGGGTGATATAAGCATCATCCATTTCATATTAATTGGGCTACTCGTACTGGTAGTAATCGGACTACTCTTCCCCTGAAAATAGTAGATAAGCCCAGCTACTAAAGCTAAAACGATACTTGTCTCTGTAAAATTAAACATTAAAAAGTAATGATTTGATATTTTGGTTAACTCGATTACCGCCCAATACATTCCCATCACAATTGGCAGTTGGATAAGCAAAGGAAGGCACCCTGCAGAAATAGGATCGATCTTATACTTACCATAAAGTTGAACCATTTCCTCTTGATGTATTTTTATTTCCTCAGGTTTTTTTCGATCTCTATATTTCTCTTTTAAGCCTTCTAACTCTGGCTTCATCAGCTCAAGTTTCTGGTTTGTTTCTTTTTGCTGTTTAGCTTGTTTAATAAATAGTGGAAATAAAATGATCCGTAAACCCAATGTGATGGTGATTACTGCCAATCCATAACTACCATTAAATAAATCTGCAACAACATGTAACAACTGACTGAAAGGATATACAATGAACTCTAAAATACTCAAAAAATAGTCTCCTCCTCTATTTTTATTAGTTATAGAAGGAGTGAACAATTCTCAAGATCATTGTTCGATGAGTTATTTTATCTTAAGCTTTCGAAGGATAAAGATGAAAATTCTTATATGTAAAACACGGTTGCGTAGTTTAATAACTATTTTTGTAGCTACCTTAACACATTGAAAAGCACAGAAATTTTTCTTACTAACGTAAGAAGTAACAGCAGGCAGCTGATAAATGGTTATGAAAAGTAAAAGAAGTGTAGAGATAAAAAAATATTGTTCAAGTAATACGTTCAATTCAGACATGTTTTATCTCCTTGTAGGTTTTGAATGTAATACGTTTATTATTGAAAAAAGTTCCAAATAAAAAAGGTAGCTGTGCATAGCTACCCATTAAAAATAAATGTTTATGTTTTTGAGACAAACAAATGTGAATTTCTGATAAATGCCTTACCATTCACAACCACTAATTTTTCATTGAAATCATCAATATACCCCGAGTCAACGGTCATCTTTTCTTTCGTACAAACCACGTCCACTTTCACCACCAAATAACGGTGATTATTAAAATCATAATCACTTTGAATTGAACTACCGGTTGGAATAATATACATCGACCGCGCTCCTTTAAATCAATCTAATACAATCATATTATGGTAAATATTAACTGTAAAGATATATTTTTCCCCATGTTAAAAAAACACTCCTACGTTCTTCTACCTAATACATATACAAAGTATTCCTTCATCTGTTTCGGCATATGCTGAGCAGTTGATTGGTATCTTTGTCATAATACCAATCGATGCCTGTTTTACTTTTATGATAGGGTTCACCTAAATCGTAAATATATTGTAATAAAGGATCAGATTTAACGAACCGTAGTAATAGTGATAAATTACACAGTTCCTTTCTTTAAGTAGCAAAAAGGATTTCATAATAGTATCGGTTTGTTAAGTAGGACAAACACAACCAAAAGGACTATACAAGGTCCATGTATTTGTACACTCTACAATTAAGTTCGCTTTGCATAAATAATATATCTTTCAGGTGCGTTTCCTATATATGAAAAAGGATAACAAGTGGTCAAAACCAGAATTTCCTCAGGGTAGGTAGATTGGATAACCGTCCGATCATGGGCATCTACAATTTTTGTTTTAAATATTTCGTAGGTGTAATTCCCAGAAGAGAGTTTAATGGTCAATTTATCTCCTATACTTACCTTTCCTAAATTTCTAAATACGGTGTCTCGGTGACCTGATAAAAGAATTTGATTCTTTTCACCTGGAAGTGATGATTCAGAATAATGGCCAACACCTCTTTCCAATTCATCCGGATCCGTACCCTCAATGATTGCAAGCTCAGCATCTATTTTAGGTATTGAGAGTAAACCAATAACTTCCCCTCTATTCGGTTTAGTACTTACAGACTTTTTGTTAGTAGATGGTGAAGAAGATGTTCTTATAACCTCTTGTGCTTCTATTAAGCTGCTCTGTTGCTGCTCTTTTAAAAATATAAATTGTAACAGACCATAAACAAATAATAGAAATCCACTGATTAAGATAATCCATGATAATAATCTGCGCACAGTATCACCTCTTGTAATGAAATATACATTTCTTTGTGTTCTTAATATTGAAAAATAATCTGGTTTTTAAATTCATTATAATGAACAAAATATTCAATAAAAAATACAAAATTTAAAGTATCTGGAAGTAATTGCGAGAAATCTTCAGAATAATGTTCATTTTATAGAACAAACGTCTCATTTTACACCTTTTTAAATTAGGTATTATGTATTATACTCACATTGTAAGTTCTTAATAAAGAACAGAAAATACCCTTTAAGAACTTGAACATGAGGGGCGTGAAACTAGCAATGAATACATTTCCAACTCGGCGTACAAAACATAAAAGAATAACTAGAAATAAGAATAAATTTTGGCTAATTACAAACTTATGGATGCTTTATTTAATTGTTATTTCAGTTCTTTATTTACCTAATTCCAGTACATATTCAAAATTTAATGACACAGAGAGAATAGCAAACACAATAGCAACCCTAGAAGATTTTTGTTCGGATAAGGAGTATGAAAAGAAAAATAAAAAAGCTTGCATGAAGAAGGATGACTCTGGCATAGGTAATGGACCAAATGAGGGAGACGATGGAGAGATAGGGGATCCCGATAATCCTGGAAAAGGAAACGATGACAAAAAGGATTGTCTTCCTGATGAATGTGTAGATGATCATCCTAATAATGGAAATCAGAGTGGTAACTCTAAAGGTGATAAAAGTAAAAGTGTGAGTGAAGAAAAGAAAAATGAAACAAGTAAGGAAAAAGAAGAAATAACTGAAAAAACTGAACCAATAGAGGTGCCAGCCGATTCAGAGTCTGCTGAACCTAAAGGAACTGAGCAAAAGAGCCCAGAAAAAAAGGAACCTACTATTAAGAATAATGAAGAATCAACAACGATTGAGGAAAATCAAAAAACTACAACAGAATAAATTTTAACAATAAAGATAAAGGTGGTTCTTATGAAACTAACAATAAAAATTTTAAATGGATTGATAACTACCGTTTTAGCTATTACATTACTTAGCATGATTTTTATAGTAATTTCATCTAAAGCAGCTGGTGGAGAACCTAGTTTTTTTGGATATCAAATAAAGACAGTTTTATCAGGTTCAATGGAACCAACCTTTAAAACAGGTTCAGTTATAGCGGTAAAACCTATAGAAGATGCTATGAATCTAAAAAAATCAGATGTTATCACGTATTTAAAACAAGATCAATCTATTGTGACTCATAGAATTGTAGAGGTTATTAAAAACGGTGATCAAGTCATGTATCAAACAAAAGGAGATAACAACAAGGCCGTCGATACTCAGCCTGTACTCGCACAAAATGTGATGGGTAAGTATTCAAACTTTACAATTCCTTATCTTGGTTATTTCATAGACTTCGCCAAATCCAATAAAGGAACTGCATTGCTGTTAATCATTCCAGGTGTCTTGCTACTCATTTATTCTGCAATTTCCATCTTAAAAGCGCTAAAAGAGCTCGATAAAATGAACAAGAATTCAGGTGTAGAAAAAGCTGTATAAAAATGATTGTATCCCTGAACAGGGTTCAATATAAAAATTACATACCTCGAGGTCGAGGGAGAAGAGGGGAAAAAAATGAGTATTAAAAAACAGTTAGGTATGGGAGTAGTAACAGCGGCACTAGGTTTAACATTAGTTGGTGGGGGAACTTGGGCAGCATTTAACGACACTGCAACGATTAACAACCATTTTGCTGCAGGAACATTAGATTTAACTGTTGGAAAAGTTAATCAAGCAGCAAACTTTGACCTAGGTAATATGAAGCCTGGTGATGAAGTGAAAAGAGTATTCACTTTAAACAATGCTGGTTCATTAGCTATTAAAGAAGTATTACTAAATACGACAGCAAACGGATTTAATAAGGGTGTAGGTACTAATGAAGATCTTACTGCATTTCTATCACAATTCGAAATCGATGTTTTAAGTGTAGATTCCGAAAATACTGAAGGTAAATTTGAACCAAGAAAAAGTATTCTTCAAGGAACAACACCACTTACACTAGCAGACCTTGTAAACAATACCTATACAGGTAAAATTAACTCTGCATATTTAGCTCAAGATTCTACAGATACAAGAATTAATTTAGCTCCGTTAGTAGTTCCTGCTGGCCAAGATGCTAAAAGAGGAATACCTGTTACACCAGCTGATAGTGATAGCGTAATGTTTGTAATTAAATTTAAAGAAGACAATACAAGAGTTGGTGGGGCATCGGACAAATATGGAGAATACGTACAAAATAAATTCCAAGGAAATTCTGCAAGTTTTTACTTTAATCTAGAGGCAACTCAATGGGATGGAATGAGTCTTGACAGTTCAAACGTAAATGGAGAAATTAACAATGGAGTACAAGGATCTTCTGATAATGGGAATGAGCCAAAACCAGCATCTATTAAAACAAAGAATGGCACTGATTTACGTAAACATGGAGATAATGAGGTTGTAGAACCAGCTAACCAAAACTAATTAAATGTACTAAGCAAGGAAAGGTGGGGAATCCCACCTTTTCTCAATATAAAGACTATTAATTTTTGAGAGGTTAAAAAATGAAACTATTAAAACTACTTCTCACATCCTTATTATTTTTATTAATTCAATCAACATTGGTTCATGCTCAAACAAATGAATCACTAAATATCGATACAAGTCCCAGCAGTTTTTTGTTTAACCTAACTAACATGAAACCGGGTGACTGGGCAACTAGAAAGCTTACTATTCAAAATCGAGGAGCAGAAGATTTTAAATATAATACTCAAGCGATATTTAAAGATGGTTCTAAAGAGTTATATAACGAATTTCTGCTTAAAGTCTGGGATTCCAAAGGTGTTCTACATACCGGCAAACTAAAAGATTTTAAGGGTCTTCCTGCAAGGTATTTAAATTCGGAACATCAAGAAGATCTTATGTTTGAAGTCAAATTCCCTTATGAACTTGGTAATGAATTTCAAGGATTAGCCTTTGACGTTGAATTTAAGTTTATTGTTGAAGATAAAGTTACAGAACCAAACGAACCGTCGAATCCAGATGATGGTGGGCCTATCAATAACCTGCCTGGAGATGACGATTCTATATCTCCTGAACGCCCAATACCATCAGATGGTTTAAATTCTCCACCAGTTGAGGGTCAAATTCTTCCTGAAACATCCACAAACACCTTTAATTATTTGTTTAGTGGAATCTTATTTTTACTTTTAGGAGCAACCACACTATATAAGCAAAGAAGAAAAACTATAGATTTATAAAAAAGTTTGTAGATGAAAAGGAAGCTGGTGATGTTAAACAAAATTGGGATTGAAATTAAAAGAAGAAGATTATATAAGAATTTAAGTATTACTAAGCTTTCTGAGTTGGCAGGCATTTCAAAAAGCTACTTAAGCAGCATTGAAAATCATGAGACAAATCCATCTGCGCATATGATTCAAAAAATAGCGAAAGCGTTGGAGGTTCCTGTGGAGCAGTTGTTAGATATACAATTTGAGATCCTTGATCCGGAGTGGGTTGAGCTTTTGGCTCAAGCTAAAGAACTAGGTTTAGAAAAAGAAGAAATTCGCGATTTTTTAGCTTATGAAGCGTGGAAACGTACGATCAAGAGGGGAGGATAAATGTGATTCGATTGGGAAATGGTTTGTACATTTGTCACCTTAACGGCCATATTTTAAAGATTGTGTATAAAGGTAACAATGTTTGTGAAATATTTTTAGGTGATGAATATCAAGGTAGAGCATCGTTTGATTATGTAAAAAAGAAACTGAATCTCATGGAAAAAAGGTGGAACACATCTAAAATAATGAACTACAGATTCAGAGAATTTCAACCTAGTCTGGATTACTCCATATAAAAAGCCGACGCATTCATAGAAGCTCCGGCTTTTTAACTTTTTTGTTACCCATTCACAACCTTACCACCATTAATATGAATCATTTGCCCAGATACATAAGAAGAATCTTCACTTGCTAAGTATACATAAGCGGGAGCGAGTTCTTCTGGCTGGCCTGGACGACCCATAGGTGTATCTTTACCGAACTGTTCTACTTTATCTGCTGTGAATGTTGATGGGATTAGCGGTGTCCAAATTGGACCTGGTGCCACGCCATTTACACGGATACCTTTTTTCACAAGGTTATTCGACAACGAACGAGTAAACGACACAATTGCGCCTTTCGTTGAAGCATAATCAATCAACTCAGGGTGTCCTTGATAAGCTGTGATTGATGCTGTGTTAATAATCGTGCTTCCTTGCTTCAAGTGAGGAAGTGCAGCTTTCGTTAAATGGAACATACTTAAAATGTTTGTGCGGAATGTTTTTTCGAGCTGCTGCGCTGTAATGTCCTCAAAGTTTTGCTGTGGATGCTGCTCAGCTGCGTTATTCACGAGTACATCAAGTCCACCGAACGAACCGACTACATCACGAACCGCTTGATCGCAAAACGATTCATCACCAATATCGCCTCGAATCAGCAAGCACTTCACGCCTTCTTCTTCCACTTGCTTTTTCGTTTCTTCTGCATCCTGAGATTCTTCTAAATAGATGATTGCGACATTTGCGCCTTCTTTTGCATACGCGATAGCTACGGCTTTACCAATTCCACTATCACCACCCGTAATTAACGTAGATTTACCTCTTAACTTTCCGCTCCCTTTATATGTAGGGCTCTCGGACTGGGGTATTGGGGTCATTTCAGATTCTACACCAGGCTGCTGATTTTGATGTTGTGCGGGTTGGCCTTTAGGATGATTTTGATCAGACATAAATTCATGCACTCCTTTTTTATGTTTTCTCTTCTAAATCTACCTTTCCCAACTCTCAACTGAATAAACATTTAGAGTGAAAAATTAAGTTTATAATATCTAGAAAACAACTTAATCCGTATGATTTCTTAACAATTGCATATGAATTGTAAAAACGATGTGAAAACTTATGAAATCGGGAAGAACTATTTAAACAGGTAAGGTATGATGAAAGGGATAAGGCTAAATACATTGTGAAATTCTATATAAAGGAGTTCACCAAATGAGAGTAAAAAAGGCGATTATTCCAGCTGCAGGACTGGGTACTAGGTTTCTGCCAGCGACAAAAGCTATGCCTAAAGAGATGCTTCCGATTGTGGATAAACCGACGATTCAACATATTGTTGAAGAAGCGGTTTCTTCCGGGATCGAAGACATCATTATCGTCACGGGTAAGGGAAAACGAGCGATTGAAGATCATTTTGACTTTTCGTATGAATTAGAGCAGAACTTGTTTCAAAAAGGAAAACTTGAACTACTTGAAGAAGTGCAAAAACCATCTAAGCTCGTTGATATTCACTATATTCGTCAGAAGGAACCTAAGGGACTAGGTCATGCCATTTGGTGTGCACGGAAGTTTATCGGAAATGAGCCTTTTGCGGTCCTGCTTGGTGATGATATTGTTACTTCCGATACCCCTTGCTTGGAACAGCTTATTCATCAATACAACGAATATCATTCTTCTATCATTGGCGTTCAGCAAGTGCCAGAAGAAGAAGTTTCTCGATACGGAATTGTCGATGGCAAACAGTTAAACGACCGTTTATATTCGGTAAGCCATTTGGTCGAAAAGCCGAAACAACATGAATCACCATCCAATGTTGCCATTATGGGACGCTATATTTTGACTCCACAAATTTTCGAAATCTTAGAGAATCAAACACCTGGTGCAGGCTTCGAAATCCAACTAACAGATGCCATTGCAGAACTCAATCAAATTCAAGACGTGTATGCGTACGATTTTGAAGGTGTTCGATTTGATGTTGGAGAAAAGTTAGGTTTCATTAAGACCACGATAGAATTCGCTCTCCAACGAGACGACTTACGATATGAATTGCTAGATTACTTGTCACATTTGCTTAAACACTCGGATTTATCAACAAAATAAGATGAATATGAAGATGATGGTTCCCAAGCGGAGCCATCTTTTTCATATAAATGAGTTTTACGGTACGTGTTCTTTAAACTGTTACATGTTCGCGCACTTACTCGCTTTTTACACGCAGTTTTCGGCTGTTTACTCGCGCAATTCCATATTTTCCGCGCACTCGCCCCTAATTTTCCGCATAGTCAATATAGCGTAGTTGTGCCAGGCGTAGCAAATGCGAAAATTGCTACCCTTGTATCTGCCTGCGCAAAAAAACAGGGAGGTATCTCACGTGCGACGTTTGTTCGTATGCTAAGAAAAGTCAAAACAACAGGTTTTTTACATGTATATAAAACGTATCGATCAAATGGGGGATTTGCTCATAATGTCTTTGTTTTTCACCCAATTGATGTAGCGAGTGAAACACAACTGACGTACCGGGATGCTGACGAAACTCCCTCAGAGAGTAACTCACAACCATCAAAATCAGCACTGGAAACTAAGAATCTCTTCATAAATCTAGAAAATAAAGATCTAAACATACGTCATGAAAAGAACGTCAGCATCACTCCACACCTTTCGGCTACATCAGCGACACCTCACCTACATGATCGCGACTACACCTTCGTTCCTGATAACGTCCCACACCCATTCATCCAATTAGTAAAACCATTCTTTGACCGAGCAGAAGAAATCTATACTTTTTGGCAAAAAGCATTAATGGCATACAAAAAGTTTAACTTTCGAACACCAATTGAACAGCTAATCTCAATAGTGGTTGAAGCTTTCAAAACCACTGTATTTCTTTATAAAAAACGCAAAATCAAAACGAGCTTTACCCCATACTTTTATGGAACATTGAGTGGAATGTTCAGTGCGGAGAAGAGGAGAGAACAAGCAGCCAATCAAACCACGCCTCGCTATAATTGGTTAGAGGAATAAAAAAGACTGGCTCAAAGAAAAATCTTTGAACCAGCCTGGTAACTATAAGTATTATCTACCTTCATCAACAATACGGCCTTCAACCACAGGGTTAACTATTTTTAACTCTGCAACATAGTCACGAAGGTTTTCCCAGTCGGATGCACCAAGATCTGTAACGCGTCCTTGCTCATAAGCATTTTTGAAGACTGTGAATCCGTCTCCGCCTTTAGCTGTAAACGCGTTTGTTGCGATTACATATTCTTGAGCAGGATCAATAGTTGTAAATGTACCATCTGCGTTCTTTACTTCCATTTTTAAAACACGGCTACCTGCTGGCAGTGAGCTGTTATACGTAAACTTCATGCCAGAAACGTGAAGGAATCCGCCACTTTCTTTTGGTGCTTGGCTTACGCTATGTTCAAGAGCTTGTTTAATTTCTGCACCAGTTAACTTCATCGTTGCAAGTGTGTTTCCAAAAGGAAGAGTAGTGAGTACATCACCGTACGTGATCTCACCTTGATCAATCGTTGCACGAATTCCTCCACCGTTTTGGAATGCCATAACGACATTTGGATTATAATCCTTGGCTTTATCAAGCATACCGTCTGTAATCAGGTTGCCTAGTGGAAGTTCGCTATTTCTTACACTCGTTCCAGTCCCTTCTGTACGAGGAGCTAGCAACGCCTGTTCAGCTACACCGCCAGTTGGTGTATTCTTAATTTCATCTATTTGACTAGAATACTTTGTCAGCAATTGAGATGCCTCTGGATCAGCTGCTTTATCAGCCACTTTAATTAATTGCCCAGCTTGTCCAACAACTTTACCTTTACTATCAAACGTTACATCCAATGTTCCTAAGTAATCGTTATACTGATATGCTTGCACGATTACAGTAGGATTCTTTGTTTTTCCGTTTTCATCTGAAGATACCACTACTGGCGCGTTTAGTTGTGTATGGCTATGGCCGCCAATGATAACGTCGATTCCATCCACATGTTTAGCAAGCTCAAGGTCATTGTCATACGCTGGGTTATCATCATATCCAAGGTGGGTGATGGCAACGATCTTATTTACACCAAGAAGCTTCAATAATTTAACTTCTTTGGAAGCTTCTTTAATATAATTTTCAAATACAATATTTTCAGGGCTTGAAATGTCAGTTGTTTCTTCTGTTGTTAATCCGATGAATCCTACATACTCACCTTTAACTTTTTTCACAACAGATGAGTAGATGCTGCCGTCTTTTGGCTTTAAAGCATAGCCTTTAAACAAAGGCTTTAATAATGGATCTTTTGAAAAGTTTACGTTGGAACTTACGAATGGGAAGTTAGCATTCTTAACAAAATCTGCTAGTGCTTGATGACCTTCAGGGCTTGAACCGAGATCAAATTCATGGTTACCGAATGTCATAAGATCATAATCTAGAAGGTTCATAAACTCTAGATCTGCTTGTCCTTTAAATTGGTTAAAGTAAAGCGATCCGGAAAATACATCACCTGCATCAAGTAACAAAGCACCAGGCTTAGCTGCACGAACTTCTTTTACCGCTGTTACTTTTTTAGCAACATTATCTAAACGAGCATGGGAATCGTTTGTATGCATAATAGACAGATTGAACGGTTTGTCTTTGTAAGGTTTTCCTTTTGCATCTACAGAACCAGGCATTGCTAGAGGAGAGACCATTACCCCAACAGCAAGGGAACTAACTAGTAATCTTTTAAACGTTTGTTTAACTGACATTTCATCACGTTCCTTTCAAAATTTGTCATACCATAATAATTTATCATTTATAAAATGCAGCGCTAGTCGAAATTTGTCGAGTAACGTAAAAAACTTTTAAATTTTAAGTAAATAGATATGCAACATGAAAACCGTCAAAATAAAAAAGCCAACGCACTTGTGAACTGTTCCCTTAAAATTAGACAGTTTATAAAAAGACCATTTAAGCAGCTATTAGATGACCTCGGAATTGTTCCGGGGTCATTCTGCTTAATGTCCATTGATATCTTTCTGTATTGTAATATTCTATGTATTCCTCTACTTTGTACCTTAATTCAGCGACCGTTTTACATTCGACATCTACTTCGTCTTTAAAGTGCCCAAAGAATGATTCCATAGGGGCGTTATCCAAACAATTCCCTCTCCTTGACATGGATTGTGTAAATCCTAATCCTTTTACTCGTTTTTGAAATTCAGGATGTGTGTAATGGAAACCTTGATCGGAATGAAGAATTGCACCAGGATAAACATTCCCGTCCAAAGAGTCCATTAATTTTTCTAGTGTTCGATAAACAATCCCCATGCTTAGTGATGTTGAAAGAGAGTACGCTAATATCTCTCTGGTTGTACTGTCTTTTACGCAAGATAAATAAACCTTTGAACTGTCCTCCAAATATAAATACGTAATATCTGTGAGTAAAGCCATTCCAGGTCTAGACTGGACAAAGTTTCGATTCAGGATGTTCGGGCACGTTCTATGTTCTTGTGTAGCCTTTGCTAATTTCCTATAAGGATTTTTCCTGCGTATTTTTGTTTCAAGATTAAATTTTGTTTTAATTCTATATATTTTTTTGAGATTCATTTTAACATCATAGATATTTTCTAGACGCATCTTTATTACGCGTCCGCCGAGCTTTTCTTTTTTACTGTCATGAATCTGCTTAATGAGTTGATAATCCTCTTGATCTTTTGTTTCTCGTTCAAGGCGCTTTGGCTCTGCTTTTAGCCAGGCATAATAGCTCTTTCGTTTTACACCAGCTATTTCACAGAGATGGGAGACATGGCGTTTAAGGTTGTGTTTTCGGATCGTTTCATTGATGAGCTGATACTTCTCAGATGTAGTTACTTCTTTTTCGCCTGCCTTTCTAGTTCCTTGAGCTTTTTTAAGAAGTCGATCTCCATTTCAAGGAAAGCATTTCGAGCTTCTGCTTTCTTTAATTTTTCTTCTAAGGTTGGTTCCTTCGAAGAAGGACGTCCTGTACTGCCTTTTCCACGACGCTCCGTGTAAAATCCATCCTCACCATGCGCTTCAAACGAGTACCTCCAGCGTTTTAAACAAGCTTGTGGTTTATCGACTCCAATCATCTCGATATCAAAACCATGATCTATAAAAATTTCCATTGGTAATTTTCCTTGTAAATATTCTTTTACAGCTTGAACCTTAAACTCGGGTTTATAGCTGATAGAACGATCTGAAACATGGCTTACATTTGGATTGTTTTCAAGTTGTTTTCTTTGAAGTTCGTTATAGATAATTTTACTCAATGTGGATTCCCCGTTCTCCCTGTTTGGTTTGATTATAACGGGTTTCTTGTTAAAGAACACAAAAAATCCCGAATAACGGACTTTTTATAAGTGTCCATTATTCGGGATACAGTTCA